>CAZSNH010000007.1:0-19182 GCA_964607855.1 uncultured Hyphomicrobium sp.
CGTCCCGTGTTTCCGCCGTCTATCAGGCTCCCAGTCGCAACAGCTTCATTCTGGCACTTAAGGATGTGCCGGAGATTTCGGAGATTTCGACAGATCCGAATGCCGAGCCGGTGTACGAAGGGCTCGTGCACAGCCACGAGGAAGGCATGCTCGAGGCGCTGCCATCTGCGCAGGGATTATTTGCACGCCGCAGAATTGCTGTGTCACAGCCTCTGGATGATTTTTTCTTCGATCCCCAGTATCGCAACCTGATTGGCGCCGCGCGAAACGGAGATCGAGGCGTGGTCGTCAACATGATCGTTGGCCGCGAGATCGCCGATCTACCGCTGCCCGGTATGCCGCACCTGGGCTCGGGAATTAGCTGGGTACGCAATGGGCGCCGCGTTATGGCGACGCCGCATCTTAAGGAAGCAAAGCTCAGCATTATCGATATCTCCGACTGGTCCGTCGTCTCTACGATTAAAACCGACGGACCCGGATTCTTCCTGCGCTCGCATGAAACTTCGCCCTACGTATGGGCCGATGTCTTCTTTGGCCCCAACAAGGATATCTTGCACGTCATCGACAAGCAGAATCTGACGATCGTGAAGTCGCTGCGTCCCGTTCCGGGAGCAACGGCGGCTCACGTCGAATTCGATCGCCACGGCAAATATGCCCTGGTTTCAATCTGGGAAGATGATGGGGCGCTCATCGTCTATGATGCAAAGACGCTCGAAGAAGTGCGACGCATTCCGATGCGCAAGCCCTCCGGCAAGTACAATGTTTACAACAAGATCACATTCTCGGAGGGAACAAGCCATTGAGGCTCTCTGACCGGGGCCACGACCGGCCTTCCGAATTGCGTTGGCAAACTCGGGTTGGCACAATCAATCGCAATTCGGCTAGTGCCGTGGAGCCGCGGCCTTCATCAGATTTTGCTCACACCACTGCTGAACGTCTGCCTCTCGCGGGGAGAGCGTGACGACCTCCCCACCCACAAATTCCTTCCAGGCCGGCACAAGCTCTGAGTTCAGTGCAACGAGGGCCGGCGTGTCATTGATGGCGGCGGCTTCAATCAAGGGGCGAAAGCCTCGACCATCTGCCTCTCTCTTCCCAAAACGATTGACGATGACGAGATCCACGTCCGGCGTAAATGAAGCAACCGCTAATCCCACGGCCTGCTCAAGCGCCGCCACATCGAGTCTGCAGCCCTTCTGAGCCGCCTTCGCGCGATCAGACGTATTCGTGCGCTGGCCCGTGGCAAGATCCTCGAGAAGAAATTCGCACCGTTGCGCTCCTGTTTCTTGCTCGTTCACTTGCACCGCTCCCGCAATCCTCACTCCGCGCTGGCGCATCTTCTCGGCGATGCTCAATAAAATAGCATCAGCCTGCTGACTTTCACCGTCCCTGTAGACAACGGCAGCAAGCCTCATAGAAGGTCTCCCTTACAACGGACCGGGCTCTCCCAAATGCAAGAGCGAAATGACAATCGTTCCTGCCCTTGTTCCGAGAATGCCGTGGCCGATCACCGAAGCAAAGATGGGGTTCGCGCTCAGCTAAATCCTTGACGCCGGTCAAAACCGAACCCACTCCCGCTCATGCGCAGAGAGTTGATGCTTCTTTAGAGTTGTCACAAAGCATCAGGCCGAACGCAACGGGCAGCGCCAGGTCAGAAATTGATGATGCCGCCCACACTGATGAAATCGCCATCATCAAGGTCTGTCACCGCCGGGTTGAGAGCGGGGCCAGAAACGTCCAGCTCATAATGCTGATACTTGAGATAGACGGTCATGGCCGCACCATCGAGTTCCTGCGCGATTCCACCGCCAAATCTCTGGAATGTGCTGTCGGTGACATTAAGCGAGAGTGCGACAGGTCCAAGTTGGTCAAGGTACTCGGCATAGTCACCATAGACGATCGTGTGACCCAATGTCGTATACTTTTGTCGAATGCCAGCCTTCACGTACCAGTGCTCTCCATCGCCTGCGATCTTACCATTCAGGAGAGGGGCCTCGTTGTTATCTTCGTGACCATATGCACCGTGAAGGAAGAGGCCGGTTGCAAGATGCTGGATGTAGCCGCCAGCCTGAAAGAAGTGCGAATCTTTCTGGCGCAAAACAGCAGCACCTGTGGTGCCTTCATCCGCCATCTCCGAGTAGCCAATGCCGAGCAGGATCTTGAAGCCGCCAACCTCGCCGGCGTAGCGTCCCGCGACCTCCCAGAAGTCGTCCTCGCCCCAGCTCGCCGAGGCCGAGAAACCCTTGAAGGTCGGCGTGTCATAACGCACGCCCTCCATAACGACGCCGTTGCAATCACCCCCAAGCGGAAAATTCTGCGAATAGCAGAATGCGAATTGCCCCCAAGTCAGATTTGACGGCGTGAGATCACCTCCACTGCGAACAGTGAATTGGGGGAACCCGGCGAGAAAAGTGTAGTTGTCCAGGACTTGGGTTCCGGACTGATCGGTGAACATGACGGCGCTCTTCGCGGCCTGCGCAGATTTGCCGACGCTCACTTTCCCGTAATCATTGCTCTGCAGATACCAGTGCGCCATCTGAATATTGAGGCCAAGGTTATTGTCGTCGTTGGCCTGGTCCATGGCCGAGCCGTCGGCGCCACGGCTGAAGGGATTGGCGTCAAGGTTCTGGATGCGCAGCATGTAGCCGGCCGTGTAGCCGGGAGCGATAACGGCCTGACCATTGAATTTGAAGTGCGACGCCTGCGTCGGCCCCATGTCGTGGATGTAGGCGTTGGATTCGCCGCCATCGTTCCAGAACGTCAATTCCTGGGCCACGTATCCGGAGATCGTGAGCGAGACCTTTCGGTTGCCCTTGCGCGCGGTGGTCGCTTCGAGTTCCGCAATGCGCTCTTCAAGGTCCGCGCAGCAGTTGCCGCCAAGATCTGCGCTGAGGGCAGCGTTCGCACTCAACACGCAAAATATGGGAGCTGCGAGCCCTAGCCGGCGCAGAACCTCAAGAATTTGGATGCTCATGGGTGTTCGCCCGAAAGATTGGAAAGCCGAGACCGGAAGCCACAACCTCAAACTCGGATTTCATAATCAGAATCGCCATAAAGCACAGATAGAATTGCCTGATTTTGCGTGATCTACATCACTCTGGCGTCGTTTCTTGCCCAAGCGTAGCCAATCCGCATCACCGACAAGGCACCCACTCATTTTTTAGACTTTCAGCTTAATTTCGAGGTACCATCCCAGGGCAAGGCATTTAGCCTTTCGAAATGGACGTCCAGCGGCAGAGACTGAATGACCCATGTCCGCCTAATCTTGACCATCGTCAATGGCGGCCAGGGAAATGAGATCCAATGTGGCGCAAAATCACCTGCAGCCATGGCGAAGATGCTCGACAGACGCTCGTTGTTTGCCCGCTTCCGGGGCGGCCCTGCCCAAGTTCGCCCGCCCTGGACCAGGAGCGAAGCGGATTTCACGGGCGCCTGCACGCAGTGCGGGGCTTGCATTGCAGCATGTCCGACCGGGTTACTTACGCGCGGCCACGCCCGCTATCCCATCGCCGACTTCACCCACACGAGTTGTATCTTCTGCGGCGCCTGTGCGGACGCCTGTAAGGAGAGTTGCTTCGATCGCTCCCTTCCATCCCCATGGGGACTTAAGGCCCAAGTCTCCGCGCAGTGTGTGGAGAGGAAAGGCGTGACCTGCCGCATTTGCGGGGAAACTTGCGAAAAAAGCGCAATTCGATTCCGCCCCCGCGGCGGGGGAGCATCCGACGTAATCATTGATCTCGCCACTTGTACCGGGTGCGGCGCTTGCGTCAGCACGTGTCCCGTGAAGGCAATCTCGATGACCCACCCGGAGCTCGAGCCCTTGGAGAGCAGCACATGAATATCTGCGGTGTTTTGATCCATGCCCATCCGGCCAAGCTCGAGGCCGTAAAGGCCGCACTATTGAATATGAGTGGCACGGAAATTCACGATGAGGCGCACGGCAGCAGGCTCGTCGTGACTGTCGAGGATACGGCGGAAAGTAGCGCATTCAATACCCTGACCGATATCCATCGCTTGGACGGGATCGTTGCCGCCTCCCTCGTCTACCATCATTTCGAAACCATCGACTTCGCAGAAGTCCCTCACGCAGAAGCAGGAGACACTCAATGACCGTTCAGGACAAGAAGTTCGTTCCGGAATCGGCTCTCAGTCGTCGCGACATCATTAAGGCTGGCGCTGTTAGTGCTACTGCTGCAGCCGCAGGGCTCCCAACCTCTGATGCATTGGCCCAGGCGGTTTCGGCTGGGAAAAGTGACGGCATTCGCTGGGACAAAGGTGTCTGCCGTTTCTGCGGCACGGGTTGCGGCGTCCTGGTCGGCACAAAGAATGGCCGCGTCGTCGCCTCGCAAGGAGACCCTGATGCCCCGGTGAACCGCGGACTGAACTGCATCAAGGGCTACTTTCTCTCCAAGATCATGTACGGCAAGGATCGCCTGACCACGCCGCTTCTTCGCATGAAGGACGGAAAATTCGACAAGAACGGCGATTTCACGCCCATCACCTGGGACGAAGCCTTCAAGCTCATGGCCGAGAAATGGAAGGCCGCTCTAAAGAAAGGCGGCCCCTCAAGCGTGGGAATGTTCGGCTCCGGTCAGTGGACGATTTGGGAAGGATACGCTGCATCGAAGCTCTTCAAGGCCGGCTTCCGCACCAACAATCTCGATCCCAACGCGCGCCACTGCATGGCATCGGCGGTTGCCGGTTTCATGCGGACATTTGGCATCGACGAGCCGATGGGATGCTACGACGATATCGAGAAGGCGGATGCGTTCGTGCTTTGGGGCTCGAACATGGCCGAGATGCATCCCATCCTATGGTCGCGGATCACCGACCGTAAACTCACGCACGAAGGGGCAGAAGTCCACGTTCTCTCAACCTACGAGCATCGCTCATTCGAGCTTGCCGACAATGCGCTGATCTTTACGCCGCAAACTGATCTCGCAATTATGAATTACATTTGCAACCACATTATAGAAACGGGTGCGGTCAACACTGATTTCGTGACCAAGCACGCGGCTTTCGCACATACGGTCGAGGATATCGGATATGGGCTGCGGCCGACCCACGATCTCGAGGTGAAAGCTGTCAACGCTTCGCACAAGGCTGCCTCGGAAGGGGGCAAGGATCCCGCCGGCATGACTGACATCAGCTTCGACGAATTCAAGAAGCTCGTGTCGAAATACACGCTCGATTACACTGCCAACCTCTCCGGTGTGGAACCTGAAAAACTCGAGCGGCTCGCCAAGCTCTACGCCGACCCTAAGAAGAAGGTCGTCTCGTACTGGACGATGGGCTTCAACCAGCACACACGCGGAACTTGGGTCAATAACCTCATCTACAATCTGCATCTTCTGACAGGGAAGATCTCAGAGCCCGGCAATGGCCCCTTCTCGCTGACCGGCCAGCCCTCCGCATGCGGCACCGCGCGCGAGGTCGGAACATTTGCTCATCGTCTGCCCGCTGACATGGTGGTGACCAATCCGAAACACCGCGAAATGACGGAGAAGCTCTGGCAGCTTCCAGAAGGCACATTGTCCGACAAGATCGGCTATCACGCCGTTGTGCAGCACCGGATGCTGAAAGACGGTAAGCTCAACGCCTATTGGGTCCAATGCACGAACAATATGCAAACAGGTCCCAACATGAACGGTGAGGGATACCCTGGATACCGCAATCCCGATAATTTCGTGGTCGTCTCCGATCCCTACCCGACCGTGACGGCTCTCTCGGCAGATCTCATCCTGCCAACCGCCATGTGGATGGAGAAGGAAGGCGCCTATGGCAACGCAGAACGGCGTACGCAATTCTGGCGCCAACAGGTCAAGGCGCCGGGCGAAGCCCGTTCCGATCTCTGGCAGACGATGGAGTTCTCGAAGTACTTCAAGGTCGAGGAGGTTTGGCCAGAGGAGCTCATTGCCAAGAAGCCCGAGTACCGCGGAAAAACGCTTTACGACATTCTCTACGCAAACGGCGTCGTGAACAAATTCCCCTTGAGCGAAACGCAACAAGGTTTCGACAATGATGAGTCCCAGCACTTCGGGTTCTACGTACAGAAGGGACTTTTCGAGGAATACGCGCAATTCGGCCGCGGCAAGGCCCATGACCTTGCCCCCTTCGAACTTTACCATCAAGCGCGCGGCCTGCGCTGGCCAGTCGTCGACAGCAAAGAAACGCTTTGGCGCTTCCGCGAGGGCTATGACCCCTACGTCAAGACTGGGGAGGGCGTGGCCTTCTATGGCAAGCCCGACAAAAAGGCACGCATTATATTCTGCCCCTATGAGCCGCCCGCGGAGAGTCCCGATCAAGAATATGACCTCTGGCTCTCGACAGGTCGCGTGCTCGAGCACTGGCATTCGGGCAGCATGACGCGGCGCGTGCCCGAGCTGCACCGCTCTGTGCCAAACGCCGTTCTCTTCATGCACCCGGACGACGCGCAGAAGCGCGGCTTCCACCGAGGGCAAGTCGCAAAGGTTGTGACAAGGCGCGGCGAGGTTACAACGCGCATCGAAACACGTGGCCGGAACAAGATGCCACCAGGCCTGGTGTTCATTGCCTTCTTCGACGAGAGCCAGCTGGTCAACAAGCTCACCCTCGATGCCACGTGCCCGATATCAAAGGAAACCGACTTCAAGAAATGCGCTTGCAAGGTGGTCGCGGCCTAGGAGCGAAGGGAGGCGGTACACTTATGGCGGCGCCAGAGGACAAGGCAGGCACGGACTTCGATCCGAAGCGAAGAAAAGCGCTGCAGGATATGGCGCGGCACGCCGCGGGCGCAGCCGTTGTGGGAATTATGCTTTCAGGTATCGCCGAGCAGTCTAAGGCGCTACCTGCCCCGGCGCTTCGTCCGCCTGGGGCACTTCCATCGCCGGATTTTCTCTCAGCCTGTGTCCGATGCGGCCTTTGCGTTCGAGCCTGTCCATACAAGACATTGAAGCTCGCGGAGATCGGTGACGGACCCGCCGTTGGCACTCCTTACTTCATCGCGCGCGACGTACCATGCGAGATGTGTGATGACATCCCCTGCGTCAAGGCCTGCCCCACGGGGGCTTTGGATAAGTCGCTCACAAAGATCGATCAAGCCCGGATGGGTCTTGCCGCTCTCGTCGGACGTGAAAGTTGCCTCAATCTGCTTGGTCTCAGGTGCGATGTCTGCTATCGCGTCTGCCCCGTGAACGACAAGGCGATCACGCACGAACGCACGCACAATACTCGAACGGGCCGGCATGCGGTTTTCGAGCCTGTCGTCCACTCCGACGCCTGCACGGGCTGTGGAAAGTGCGAGAAAAGCTGCGTCCTTGAAGTCGCTGCGATCAAAGTGCTGCCGCTCACGCTGGCCAAGGGTGAGATCGGCGCCCACTACAAGCTCGGTTGGGAGGAAAAGGAAAAGGCGGGCAGGGAAATCGTGCCCGGTGTGATTGACTTGCCCGATCGCCTACCGGAGGTGCCGCAATGAGTTTGAAGCGCATCCCCGGCCAGGCGGCCTGGCAGAGGTATGGTTTCCTCTCCGCCCATCGGTGGCTACTTGCGCGCCGCGCCACTCAGTTGACATTCCTCCTGCTATTTCTCTCCGGACCTCTGTTCGGCATATGGATCGCACAGGGTACGCTCGCCTCGAGCTTGACCCTCAACGTGCTGCCGCTCACCGACCCGTTGATCGCGCTGCAGAGCCTGCTCGCCGGACATTGGCCCGCAACTTCAGCCCTCATTGGAGCAGCGATCGTTCTCTGCACCTATTCGGTACTCGGAGGACGTCTCTATTGTTCGTGGGTTTGCCCCGTGGAACCCGTAACGGATCTCGCCGCTTGGTTGCGAAGGAGATTCGGCATTGAAAGCGATTGGAAAGTAAAGCCGAACGCACGCCTTTGGGTGCTTGGTACGATTCTCGTTGTTGCCATGCTGACGGGGACAATTGCCTTCGAGCTTATCAATCCGGTCACCGCTGTCTATCGCGCTGTTCTTTTTGGGGCAACGACGGGTCTCGTCTCACTCGCGGCAATCTTCCTCTTTGATCTGTTTGTTGCCAAGTCTGGCTGGTGCGGCCATGTTTGCCCGGTGGGCGCATTTTACGGTCTGCTGAACCATGGGGCACTCGTGCGCGTTTCAGCTAGAGGACGCGCGCGCTGCGACGACTGCATGGACTGTTACGCCGTCTGCCCGGAAATCCACGTCATCGCCCCGGCGCTTACGGGATCTCAGAAAGATAGTTCGCCTGTAATCCTTTCAGCAGACTGCACAGCCTGCGGGCGCTGCATCGATGTCTGCCCGGAACGCGTTTTCCATTTCACCCACCGGTTCGACCGCCGCCTCGATCCGAACGAGGTGCAATCGAAAGACGACCGCAATCAAACCCGAAACCAGGAGGCCGCATAAGCGGCACGCGCCAAAAGTCCTATGGAGCAAACGATGTCAAAGTGGAGGATACGTACCGCGCCCGTGATCGCCGCATCGGCCACTGCGTTCCTGATCGTCGTGGGAGCAGGTATCGCGCAAGAAGCCTCGGTGCAGATTAAAGCCCTGGGTGGCGAGAAATCGCTAGAGCAAACGAACACGCCACCCGAGGTTCAGAAGCAGTCCGTTCCTTCTGGAGGCTTCGGACGCGCCTACCGGCAGCAGCCGCCGCTCATCCCGCACAAGGTCGACGGCTATCAAATTACATCGACAAATAACGCCTGTATGAATTGCCACGACTGGCCGGGACATATCCAGGCAAAGGCGCCCAAGGTCTCCGAGACACACTATGTTGATCGCGCCGGCGTTCGCCTCGATAAGATAGCCGGTACGCGTTACTTCTGCCAGCAATGCCATGTGCCACAAGCCGATACCGAACCGCTCGTCGATAACACCTTCCAGAATGCGACAGAGGTCAAGTCGCCCTGAATTGAGGCAGACGAGAGTTCGGAATTTCCCACCGGAACAAGAGGATTTCGATGGAAGACAAAACTCCAACAGCCGGCAAGGCACAACCGGGCTTCATTCGACGCTGGTGGGATCAATTACGCCGCCCTGCCCCGGCCATGGCACTTGGTACGCTCCTAGCTGCAGGCTTCGCCGGCGGTATCCTTTTCTGGGGTGGGTTCAACTGGTCTCTTGAGCTCACCAACACCGAGCAATTCTGCATCTCCTGCCACGAGATGAAAGCAAACGTGTTCGAGGAGTATCGCCGGACGATCCACTACTCGAACCGCTCCGGAGTGCGCGCGTCATGTCCAGATTGTCACGTGCCGAAAGAGTGGGTCCACAAGATGATCCGGAAGATCCAAGCTTCGAATGAGCTTTTCCATCACATCCTTGGCAGCGTTTCGACACCCGAGAAATTCAATGAGAAGCGCCTGAAGCTCGCGACAAACGAATGGCGGCGCATGAAATCCACCGACAGCCGTGAGTGCCGAAACTGTCACAAATTCGATTACATGGACTACATGGCGCAGGAGCCCCGCGCCTCGAAGATCCATCAGCAGGCGCTGACATCTGGAAAAACATGCATCGATTGCCATCGGGGCATTGCACACACGCTGCCGCCGAATGCCAATGAGACATATGAAAAACTTGTCAGCGGCATGGAGCAGGATCATTCAAGCGGGCTTGCGGAATATGTAAAGAGCTTGGTGCCAGAGGCGAGTGCAACGACGATTCCGGCCAAGTGAAACTCGGCCCGATACGAGCCCGATCGATCAGGTCCATAGAAAAATCGGCGTCGAGCAGATCAACCGATCTGATCGATCTCGGACGTATTGATCTTTTCTATCTCGGTATGGTCGACGGCTCGCGTTGCTGCTCGCCGCTACTGAATAAGGATTGGCAATGTACGTGTCCGGAATTGCCTCGAACCAACCGGTGCCTCAGCGGCTCCGAGATTTACCTCGGTCGCCGGGCGCTGAGGCGTCATTGGCCTTGTCCGAAAGCCTTTGTTTCGCAGCCCGTCGTGCGGACCCCCACTGACATGGAAACGGGGGGCTGAAGGAGAATTTAAGGCTAAGCCGGCCTTCTTGAACCTAGTGATCGCTGTTTGACGCTGCTCAAAAAGGCAAGCCTCGCGAGCATTTTTGTTGTATAATATATTTTTTATGGATCGCTCGCCGGCCAGCTTCGGGAGCGGGTTAGTGAGGCATGTGACCAGCCTCTCCGGCAGCATGAACGTTGCAAGGAGCATGGTCAATGGAAAGACAAAGCCAAGGCGAAAGCTCTGAAACCCTCGCCGATGCCTCGACTGAGGCCGTCGCGGTTTTTCATGATGTGCAGCACTTCCGGGATGCCATCGACGACCTGCTGATGAATGGATTCACTCACGCGTCGCTGAGCGTTCTCGCCAACGAACGGACGATCGCGGCGAAACTTGGAAGAACCTATAAGTCGACCACCGAACTTGAAGACGATCCCGATGTGCCCCGGGCGGAATACGTTGAGGACGAGTCGATTGGCGACGTCCAAGGCGGCATCATAGCCGCCGCGACATATCTCCCGGCTGTGATTGGCAGCGTCGCCGTTACCGTCTCTGGCGGGACGATCCTAGCTGCTATTGCGGCTGCGGCAGTTGCAGGGGGCGCAGGGGCGGGTGCCGGGGCTTTGCTCGCCAGCCTAGTCGGCAGGGAGCACACCAAACATCTCGAGGAACACGTAAATCACGGAGGCCTCCTGTTGTGGGTGCGCACACCGGATCGCGAACACGAGCTTCTGGCGACCGGCATCCTGGCACGGCACGGTGGAGAACACGTCCATCTGCATACGCTTCCACCGCCGAGGCGAATCAAGTCGATACCGACGCGCCGGCCCCTGCTCTCATTCGGTCCGGCTTCTTGATTGTGCATTTCATGGGGAGATCGACATGGCCCTCATAGCTATGACGCGAGAAATGGCAACACGCGGCAGCGAAGTTGCCGCGGGCCTCGCCGAGCGCTTGAACCTCACGATTATTCATCATGAGATTGTCGAGCACGATATCGCCGAGCGAACGGGCCTGCCGGAAAGCGAGGTTCACCGCTTTCTCGAGGGAGAGGCGTCGCTGTTCGAGCGCTGGACCCTCGACCGCAAGCGGCTCTCCCGTTACACAGCCCAGGAGATTCTTGAGCTGGCGGCAAAAGGTAATGTCATCATAAGAGGCTGGGGCGCAACCTATCTTCTCAAAGACATTCCGCACGTTGTTTGCGTGCGCATCTGTGCGCCGATGTCATTCCGGGAGAAAGTTCTCATGCAACGCCTTGGTTTGAGGAGTGCCGACGAAGCGCGCAGAGAGATTGTCCGGAACGATGAAGCGCACAACGGCACAATGCAGAGACTATTCGGGATTAATTGGGAGGATCCGTCTCTATATGCTTTGGTGCTCAATACGGCTCGGATTCCGGTCGCCGACTGCGTAGATCAAATCGTTCGCCTCATACAAAGTGCCGCATTCCAGGAAACCTCGCAATCGCAGGGCGCATTGATGGATAAACTGATCTCGGCGCGCGTGCGCTTTGCCCTGGACCGCCGTTTTGGTCATTCGTCGCTTCACAGCGGCATTGAAGCGCAAGTATCTGGCGGCAGGGTATTGCTCACGGGTGCAACCACGGATGAGCACCTCATCGTCGACGCCGTGCGACTGCTTTCCAGCGTCGAAGGCGTAAAGGGAGTTGAAAGCAAGGTTAGCTACGTAGCCTTTGTTCCCCACGGTCAATAGGCTTAGCCGAATTCGTGTTGAGAAGGAAGGGCTAACCCATGCTGACGCGCTTGCCCTTGCCGTGTGCAACACGGTCCAAGTGAAACGTTACGAGTGCGAATGCGAGCCATCCCCCATTAAACATCAATCCTGAGATGAGCAAAACCTCGCCCGGAATGGGCCCGACGGATGCCCGCTGTATGAACTCCGCAATACCCGCCACCGGCGAAGGATGAATGGCTATCTTGCCCAGATAGGCCAACGTCTGAATCGTCAACAGCCAGATATATGTGCGTCTTAGTCTGCGGCCAATTGCGCGAGCCATGCTGATATGATGGCGAGGCTCAACATAGTCTTTAGCAAGCACCTGTTCCCAGCCCATGCCAGGATTACATCCTTGGCCGCGCAACATGGGGGCATAGAAATTCGTTTCAAGCCAGCGCGCCCGCGCTCGCCAAACGTTGAAATAGCGGTAGCGGCGCGCCTCGAACACCAAGAACACAATGATCAGTATTCCAATAAGCACGAGCGGCAACGCGGATGCCTCAGGATGGGAAAAGGATGCCGAAATTGCGAGACCCAAGGCCGCGACAGCCCAGTTGGTGGTGTTGTCCAATCGCGTTCGCCAGATGGTACTCCGATAGATTTCGCCCCGATAAAGGTGGGCGAGAGCGCCAATTTCCGCCGCGGTGAACTCGTGCACACTCTTGGCCGGCACTGCTTGTACCTCGTCGGCGATATCGCGTAACGCGGCGAGCAGTTGTCCCCTGCGCATTCGGGCGAACCCCATCTTCCTGAAAAAGTGCTGAGTCATAGGCTGGCCCTGTCCCGATCGAATTCCTAGCGGCCGGACACCTCTTCTTGGCTCCATCAGCGATCACCTGTAAGCAACAACCTCGCCGGTAACGGTATCAAGTGCGCCGCTAATCAAGTGGGCCGCATTCTCCTTGACCCACCTCGCCGCCGCTTGATTTGAGAGAACTGCCGCGTGCTTGTCATTGAACAGGCTTACGGTTGCGATCGAGTCGTCGCCACCCCTCACGACGTAGTACGCCCTGAAGCCGCTCAATGAGCTGATGACATCGACCGCTCCTGGAACGCGCTTCATCAGTTCGTCCATATTCTCCGGATTGATTCGGTATCGACGGACGCTCGCGTACATGGCTCTCTCCCGTTGTTGCCTTGAGACAGCATCCGCCGCATCACGGCGAAAACGCCGTCCATTCTTCAGCACATCTCATCCGACGAGCACACGAGTGTGCTGCCACATCGGTACTACGCAACCGAAAATCGACCGGCAAAGATGCCGCTCAAGCCTGTGTCGCGATGCTCGCACGTGGAGCATCCTGTAGCAGGTTTCGGAAATCTCGGCCCCTCATGTGGATCAGGCTATGGTGGTCGCCGCCCTCCAGATAGACGTCCGGCAGCGCGTCCAAGCTTTCATCCACAACGACATCCAAACCATATGCCGATGCAATGGGCGGAAGTGCCCCTGCCTCGCAGTCGGGAAAGAGAGCCTCGATCTCATCTTCCGATGCCATCTCGACGGGGCCGGGCACCAAGCGCCTGATGCGATCGATCTCTACCCTGCAATTCGCAGGAATCACGGCGATCACGAATCCGCCCTCTCGGCTTAAGGCGACCGCTTTGGCGACGCAATTTGCCGAAAGTTGACACGCGTGCGCCGTTTGCCAGGACGTGCTCGTTCGCTTGTGCACCATGACGTCGTAAGGCACGTCGTGGTCTTCGAGGTATTGCCGAAGTGTGATGGCGATGGCCATGGATTACCTCCTCTTGGTCAAGCTCATTAACGCGAGCGAGCCAGGTAATCCGACGTCAGAGCATAGCCACGCTAATGGCTTTTGTCTCTGCCCAAGGGGCGAATTTGTCGTACCGGTCGCACGCGATCCGGATCCCACAAACATACGTCCGACTGGGGCGGGCAGCAATGCAATATTGCCACCATTGATAAGCAGGAGCTTCTCCGATGCCGCCTTGAAACTCGCGGCTCAGCTTCGCGGCCCACCGGTTAACACTTAACCCAGGTGAACCTCCGCTTCCTGCGATCGCAGATGAACCCCAATCCTCGATCTTTCCCAGGTCCCCACTCACCGTATCAGCGGGGGCTGATTGATTTCAGAAATTCGATGATTTTCCGGCGCTCGGTCGCATTGGCGACGGGAGGGAAGATCATGTTGGTGCCGGTTGATACAGACGCAGGACTGGCCATGAACTTGTCCAGCGTTGTCTCGTCCCAAACGATGCCGGAGAGACTTCCGGAATAGCCTCGGTAGCTCTTCACTTGGCCCGCCATGGCGCCATAAATTCCGTACATCGTCGGACCAAGGCGGTTGTCGTCCTTCTTGAAGGAATGGCAGGTTCGGCAGTGGTTGTTGAAGGCGATCTTATTGTCGTCGTCCGCCGCGGCCGCGATGCCCGGATAAATGAATGCGCCGAGCGCTATTGCAAAGGCTGCTAACTTGTACATTTAAGTCTCCAATTCAATGGTCCATTCTGTGGGATGTTCCGTCATGACGGGGGGAGGGTAGCGTGGCACCCTCTCCCCCGGGCGCTCGAGGACTGGAGCGAAGCCGGTGACTAGCGAAGGTCTCCGGCAGCCAGCTGCTTCGCACCATGTACGCTCATGGTCTCAGCATCGAGCGCGCACTTAAACTCGATTGCGCCACCATCGCCCAAGCCGAGCCGCGCGACCTTGCCGCCGGGAACCGCTGCCTCGAAGCGGGTCGACGTAAGGCTCGCTACTTCCTCGTCCCAGCGCGGCTCATCGGCCATCGTCACGACGACCTTGCATTGGCCTTTCTCGCTGGTGAAATAGCTGACGGCGCGTTTACTGCCGACGTCGAAACTTACTCCGGCAAGCGGCTTCATTGTAAGCATTGTTGAAGCGTCAGCGGCCAGCGACGC
Source organism: uncultured Hyphomicrobium sp. (assembly GCA_964607855.1). Taxonomy (GTDB): domain Bacteria; phylum Pseudomonadota; class Alphaproteobacteria; order Rhizobiales; family Hyphomicrobiaceae; genus CAZSNH01. Next base: position 14,555 of record CAZSNH010000007.1, read on the forward strand.
GGTTGAGCCGGACACCGCAGATAGGCCGGCGATGACAGTGAATGCGATAATCGACTTGCTCGAGTGCATGGCTTTGCTCCATCGATGTCAGGTTGCAATTGGCACTTGCACGGCACTGCCCAACGTCTGGGGCTCGCCGTAGTGGAGCTATCATGGTGCCAAGCAGCTCTTTGTGCTGTGAGGATTGCCACAACCCAAATTCTTTCGTCTCAATCGAGCGAAAGGCGGGGCAACTTTGCCATAAGGCCATAAGGCGGCATTCGCGCTTTGGGAGTAGATTGCGGCCGAATACATTCGGCCAATGAGATCCAGGTTCGCAATGACCCAGTCTCAAATTGCCTTATGCACCAAGCGCAGAATCGAAAATCTACGCGGCACGCAGCGTCTTCAGGCTGAAGACCGAAATCGGTTTGACGAACCCCTTGAGGCCGAACTCGCCAATATACTCCGATGTTACCAGTTGCTCGATGTCGGCCAAGGTCTTGCGGCTTGTTAGGATCTGTCCGCCCTTTGCCTCACCACACAGCCGCGCGGCAAGGTTGGTCACTGTACCGATAGCCCCATAGTCCATACGGCCCTCGAAACCAATCGCACCGATCGTAGCGTACCCCTTAGCGATGCCGATACCGAGCGCAAGGTCATGACCGTACCTCTGCCATCCTTTGCTAATCTCGTTAACGCGATCACGCATTTCCATGGCCATACGCATCGCACGCTCAGCGGGATTGGGGACTATTACCGGATCATTGAAGAAGATCATCATTCCATCGCCGGTAAAGCGCTCGAGTGTGCCCTCGTGTGAGAGAATGAGCTTGCCCATCTCGGCATGGTATTCGCGTAGAACCGCCATGACCTCCTCGGGCTCGGACGTTTCCGCAAAGGCTGTAAAACCTCGAAGATCCAGAAAGACCACTACGACCTCACGCCGGTGCGTGATCAGAGGATCAGCAGCGCCACCAGCCAAAATGGCCTCGGCGAGTTGCGGGGAAAAGAACCGTTTCAGCCGGGACAGACTTTCAAGCTGATGCAGCTGCTCAGAAACTCGCCTTTCAAGGGTTTCGTTCCATTCCGCAAGCATTGCGCTTTGTGCCTGAACCGTGTCGTTGAGGGCCTTGATGCGCAGCATCGATTTGACCCGGGCGACGAGCGCGCCGTGGTCGACGGGCTTGGTCAAGTATTCCTCGGCGCCTGCATCGAGGGCAGTTACGACATCCTGTGTGCTCGCCTTGGCCGTCAACATGATGATCGGCACGAACGGGAGTTTCGGGTCGGATTTCAGGTTCCGGCAGACGGTCACCCCATCCATTTTTGGCATCATGACATCGAGCAGGATCAGATCGGGTTGCTGTTCTCGGGCAACCTTGAGCGCCTCCTCGCCATCGGTCGCGGTGATGATTTCGTAACCGTGAGCGGCGAGCCGGGTCCGGAAGATGTCGAGGTTGTCCGGATTGTCATCTGCAATGAGGATCCTTGCGGGTGACCTCACGTGGGGCTCCTTAGTTTTAGGGATCAGGCGAGATGCTTTCGAATGGTGGCCAGCAACTGGCGTGGACTAAAGGGCTTTGTGACGTAGGCCGCACAACCGGCAGCGTAGGCCATGGCATCGTCGCCGCCGAGTGCGAATGACGTTACGGCGATGATAGGAATGGGATGCAGCGCCTTGTTTGCCTTAATTCGCCGCGCGGCCTCGTAGCCGTCGATTTCCGGAAGCTGGATATCCATCAGAATAAGATCGGGCCGATATTTGTCGGCCGCGGCGACCCCTTCTGTTCCCGTGACCGCTTCGATCAACTCGTAGCCCGCGCTCGACAGAAGGTCCCGCAAGATACGTCGATTGTCCTCGTGATCCTCCACGATCAAGATGCGCTTGGTCATGTTGCCTCCGCGCGCTGCTCGACGCGGACCGGAAGGGTGAACCAGAATGTGGAGCCTTTGCCGGGGGCCGATTCAACTCCGATGCGCCCCCCTTGCAGCTCGATGATCCGCTTGGAGATGGCCAGTCCGAGTCCTGTCCCACCCTTCTTTGAGACGCGAACGACGTCGGTCTGATGAAACTCCTCGAAGATTTTCTTCTGGTCCGCAGCCGAAATTCCGGGGCCGGTGTCGGCCACCGAGATGTGGAAGCGGCCATCGTTGACCAAGACCTTCAGCTTGACCTCGCCGGCGTCCGTAAACTTGATCGCATTGCCAAGCAGGTTCAGCAGCACCTGGGTCGTTCGCCGTTCGTCACCGACGGCCTGAGGCAGTCCCGACGGCACCTCGGCTGTCAGCGTGAGATTCTTCTCCGCAGCCAAGGCGCCTACCGTTGCCATCACGGCCTGCACCACGTCGTTCATGGAATAATCGGAAACCGACAACTTGATTGATCCCGCCTCGATCTTGGAAAGATCGAGCACGTCATTGATCAGGCCGAGGAGATGGCGACCGTTCTTCTCTAGCCGCAACAAGACCTCCCGAATCTTGTCCGGCACTTCGCCGTAAATGTTGTCAAGTAACAGCTCCGAATAGCCCAGGATGGCGTTGAGCGGGGTCCTGAGCTCGTGGCTCATATTTGCGAGAAACTGCGACTTGTGTTTGTTGGCCAGCTCAAGCTGGCGCCCCTTCTCCTCGATGTCTTGGAACAATCGCGTATTGTCGATGGCGAGCGCAAGCTGCTGAGCGACCGGATCGACGAGGCTCACATCCTCATCAGTGTAAGCACCTTTTGTTAGGCTATCCAAGAAGAACACACCGACGGTCGATCCACCTGCGAGCAGAGGGACCATGAGACTCGATCGGACCCCTGCCTCGGCGATGAATTTCGAATCGGTAAACTTCTGCTCGACCGAAAGATCCTTGACGACGAGCGACTGAGCGTTTTTGAGCACCCATTCGACGGCCGTCCCATCCACGTTTTTCCAGACTTGGCCCTGCCAGCTCTCCAACGGCGGATCGGCGACAGAAAGGGCCATGACCAAAGAGCTGCCTTGCGGCACGACGACGCCGATTCGATTGTACGGGACGAGCGCCTTCACTGCCCTGGCGAATGCCGGGTAAACTTCTGAAAGGTGGAGCGACCGCCTGAGCACGGGCTGGGCCTCGGCGTAAAGACGGGCATGCTCGAGGGCTATTGCCGCCTGCGTTGCCAAGCCCCGTAGCGATTCCAGAGTGGAGGGTTCAAATGGCACTCGATTGACGTTGCGATCCGCAGCCAAGACGCCGATTACTTGGTCCTGGACGATTAGCGGCATGATGGCAAAAACCCTCGATCGCAGAGACTTGATCTGATCATAGGGTGGGGAGAGCCGCAGTTTCGGGGGCAACGGTTGCAAGCCATCGCTGATGATCGTCTCCCTGGTCAGATAGGCCTCTGCCAATGCTCCGCCCTCCAGACCGATCGGAACGCGGATAGCTTCCAAGGGCTCCTCCGTGCCCGTGGATGCCGTTGCCTGAAGCCACTGTTGGAGCGGATCAACCCGCAGAATGCTCAGCCGATCGAGATGGAGAACCTCTCGGCTCGTCTCGAGGATGCTGTCCAGCTTCTTGATGCGCATCGGGGAGCGCCGCTCGAGGCTTGCCTCATAGAGCTCGTGAACCGCCTCAGCCAGCTTGCGGTGAGTGATATCCGCCCACGAGCCGACGATCTCTGATGGGCTGCCCCTCTCGTCTCGAAGGACCTGGAAGGTGTCCTGGAACCAGCGGTAGAATCCCCCCTTGTGCAGGAACCGATACTCCAGATTTCCCCCGCCCTGAGCGACGAGACGGCCAAATTCCGCAAGCACTTTGGGAGCATCTTGCGGGTGAAGGTGGTTCATCCAGAAGTTCGACTCAGAGAGCATCTCCTCCGGAGTATAACCCATGATTTTGCGGGAGCTTTCGCTGGCAAATGTACAGGCGAAATCGCCCGTTGCCTTGGTGGCGTAAGTGATCGCCGGACTGACGGAGAGCACGTAGGCCAGTCGCTGTTGGCCCTCTTTTAGCTCCTCGGTGCGTTTCTCGACCCGCTTCTCCATCTCGGCATAGGACTTCTGGAGCAGGTCCTGAGCCATCTTTCGCTCGGAAATGTCGGTCCAGGCCCCAACAAGCTCCTGCGGCTTGCCCGCGTCGTCGAACATGACCTTGAAGCTGTCCTGAATCCAAATGTAATGCCCGTCCCTGTGGCGGAACCGGTAGTCGACCGTTCCGCCTCCGTGTTCAATAAGCGTTGTCACTTTATCGATGACTTGGGCAGCGTCTTGCGGATTAAGATTGTCTGGCCAGTGTTTGGGATCCGTCGTCATTTCTTCTGGCGAATATCCGATGACCGTGCGGAGATTGTCGCTGACGAAGGTGCACCTGAAATCGGGGATGGCCTGTGTGGTGTAGATGACGGCAGGACTGGCGGCCAGCATGTGCTGCAGGCGAGAATGAGTGTCATTCGCGGATTCGTCGCGCTCGTAATCTGAGTTGGCCCCCCATGAGCTGCGTATGCGTCGGCCAAGTTCAGACATCGCCGTGCGAATGATATCGGTCGATTTAAGCGCACCTTTCATCGGGCCCACCTCGCAAGTACAGAGCCGGCCTCCGGTTTATGCAGCATGGTTCTGAGCATCGGCGACACCGATTCCGGCCGCCCACCGACAATGCGAAAATATTCATGGCTCTTCGCC
>CAZSNH010000008.1:0-19039 GCA_964607855.1 uncultured Hyphomicrobium sp.
CATGAGCGCACGCCGGGAACAAATATTGGCGGCGATCAAGCGGAATGACACTGGGGAGGGCGTCATCGTTCTGACCGACATGTTCGGTGGCACACCGTCGAACCTTGCTATATCAGTCATGGACGAGTCCAACGTCGAGGTCATAGCCGGCATCAACTTGCCGATCCTGGTGAAGCTCGCGAGCCTGCGCACGGAAGTGCCGCTCGCCGAAGCCGTCTCACGGGCGCGTGAGGCGGGCCGCAAATACATCAAGGTAGCGAGCCAGGAACTTTCGGGCGAAGGCTGAAGAGAGGGCCTTTCTCCATGCCGGAACTCAAGAATAGCCGCCGGCCTGAAGCCGTCGTCACGATCGTCAACCGCAAAGGGCTTCATGCTCGGGCTTCCGCCAAATTCGTCAAGCTGGCGGAGTCCTTTAACGCCAGGGTGACCGTCGTGCGCGACGGCCAAGCCGTCGGGGGAACGTCAATCATGGGATTGATGATGCTGGCGGCAGGACCCGGATCCACGCTCAGCATTTCTGCCGAAGGTCCGGAGGGTCCTGAAGCGCTCGAGGCGCTCGTTGCTCTCGTCGAAGCAGGATTTGGCGAGGAACTCGCCGACGAAGCCTGAGCCTCGGCGTCGCTAGTGCGTAAGGTGCAGACGTGAGAGACTAAGCGCGACATCGGTGAGCGCCTGCTTGAGCTGCGAACCGTCCTCTGCGCGATAGAACATTGCAGCGCTGCTTGCGCAGCCTCGCAGCACATCAATGACAGGCTCTCCGTCATCGATCCCGTACGCAACGGTGTAAATCCGGATTCCACTTGACTTCATGGCCTCGCATAAAGTGGACGCCTGCAACGAAGCAGCACCATTCGCAGCCGGCCCGGCTCCAGCAGCCGAGGTTCGAACGCCGTCGGCGTCATATTCGGTCGTGAAGTCACTATCCGCAACGAGTAGCACGACTTTGATATTTTCATCCGATCCGTAATCCGAAGCATTGCCCACCGGCCCCTGCCAGACGGAATTCCACTGCGGCGAAAGCGTATACCAGGCCCAGGCAAGCCCTAACTGTGCGGCCGCCCCGCTGCCTGCTGTGAGATCGCCAATGCGCTGATCAATGAGGTCCCTGTCGCTGCTGAGCGGGATGATCTCGCCGCTTCCAGGGGTGCTGCAGGTTCCGGTCAAAGTGTATACCGGCGTCATGAATTTGCCCTTTCCGGGTGGGGCGTCCGAATAGCGCTCGCTCCCTTGCCGTTCGGCCATGCAGGGTGTCAGCAGATAGCTGATTGTGCAGCCTTGACCGGCCGGAGCCCGAGTCCCGCACGAGACTGATTTCGAAATTTTGTTGCCGTGCGTTGCTTCGCGCACGCGTGGGATCATGTCGGCGGGCACGCGCACATCACCTGAGAACGGCACCAGGGAAATTCGCGACGTGCATTCGGATTGATCGGGCCGCACAGTCATATTGACAAAATTACTTATCGCTTCCTTGAAGTCCGACATTCTGCTCGAGGTCATAGAACCCGAGATTTGGAGGGCGAGTGCGACCTCGAGGCGTGTACCCTCTCTTGGCCCAATGCCGAGAACGGCGCGCGAGAATTCGCTCCCTGAGAGATTGAGAAGGGAAAGCCTTTCGATGCCTAGCAGAGTGAGCGCCGTGGTCGAAAGGTAGACGGCACCTGATGCGGTCACGGCATTGCCGTTCTCTTCCGTTCGAAAGGTAATGGAATCGGAAGCAAGCCGCAGCCTCTCCTTGACGTTCTCGCGATAGAAACCCTCAGCTGTGGCCAAGGCCCCCGCAACGTTCGTCGGGTTAAGTTGTAGCTCCCGCGCTGCAGCAAGCACCGCCGTATCGATCGCAGCAATCGTATGTTGTCGGGCATGGAGCCACCTGGATATGTCGATCGCAGCCCCGAGACACACCAACAAGGCAATGCAGTGAACCGCAAACACAACGGCGACGGATCCGGCGTGGCAAGAAAAAACAGACTCATACACAGAACAAACGCTTCGATTACTCGGCAATACAAATATTTTTATCATATAAAGCTCAAGAAATCGGCGTAACTTATGCATATACTACAATGAAACAAAGTCAACCGACGACCGTCACGCTTCAAACCTGACGTATAAATTGAGCACGTAAAACTTATTCAAATGCCATCGGCTTACACCACCTTACTAAATTAGAGAATATTTGAAATATATTTAGATAAAACTTAGAAAATATTTGTCCGGATCGAAATTGAACCAGAGATATACGTCCCTGAAAGATGGAATAGGATATAAGGAGTTGCTTATATCTTGTTGCGGTTTCGGACCCGTCTGTTTATAGGTGCGCCCAATCGAGAGCCGTTCGATGCGAATTGCAGGCCGCAGCGAGCGGAAAAAACGCGACGCGTCGAGCCCGCGCAAATCACTGGGACAAGCACATGAACAAAGCCGCCGACTACATCGTCAAAGATATTTCCCTTGCCGATTGGGGCCGCAAAGAAATCGCGATTGCCGAAACCGAGATGCCGGGTCTCATGGCCACCCGTTCGGAGTATGGACCTATGAAGCCGCTTAAGGGCGCGCGCATCGCCGGCTCTCTTCATATGACCATTCAAACCGCGGTTCTCATTGAGACGCTGAAGGCGCTCGGTGCAGACGTCCGTTGGGTGTCGTGCAATATCTACTCGACGCAGGACCATGCCGCAGCCGCCATCGCGGCCGGGGGAACGCCCGTGTTCGCCTGGAAAGGTGAAACTCTCACCGACTACTGGAACTACACACATAAGCTGTTCGAGTGGCATGGCGGCGGGATGCCGAACATGATCCTCGACGATGGGGGGGATGCCACGCTTTACATCCACTTGGGTGTACGCGCTGAAAACGGCGATAGCGCATTCCTGGAAAAGCCGGGCTCCGAAGAAGAGGAGATCCTCTACAAGCTCATCAAGTGCACCCTCAAGGACAAGCCCAAAGGTTGGTTTGGCGAAGTCGCAAAAAGCATCAAGGGGGTCTCCGAAGAGACGACCACGGGCGTGCATCGCCTCTATGAAATGCAGAAAAAAGGTACGCTGCTCTTCCCTGCGATCAACGTCAACGATTCGGTCACCAAGTCGAAATTCGACAATCTCTATGGCTGTCGCGAAAGCCTCGTCGACGGGATTCGCCGCGGCACGGACGTCATGATGGCTGGCAAGGTCGCGTTCGTCGCCGGCTTCGGCGATGTCGGCAAGGGATCGGCCGCTTCACTGAGAAATGCCGGCTGCCGTGTGATGGTTGCGGAGATCGACCCGATCTGTGCGCTGCAAGCTGCGATGGAAGGCTATCAGGTGACGACGATGGAAGATGCGGCGCCCGTGGCAGACATCTTTGTCACGGCGACGGGCAACAAGGACGTCATCACCGTCGACCACATGCGGAAGATGAAAGATCGTGCCATCGTCTGCAACATCGGCCACTTCGACAACGAGATTCAGGTCGCCGCCCTCAAGAATCTCAAGTGGCACAACGTCAAGCCACAGGTCGACGAAATCGAGTTCGCCGATGGCAAGCGCATCATCCTTCTTTCCGAGGGCCGTCTCGTCAATCTCGGCAATGCGATGGGACATCCCTCGTTCGTCATGTCGGCGTCCTTCACCAACCAGACGCTGGCGCAGATCGAGTTGTGGAGCAACCGTAACAGCGGCAAGTACGAGCGCAAAGTCTACACGCTGCCGAAACACCTCGATGAAAAGGTCGCTATGCTTCATCTTTCCAAGATCGGTGCCAAGCTTACAAAGCTGCGCCCGGATCAAGCCGCCTACATCGGCGTGCCCGTGAACGGTCCGTTCAAGTCGGACCACTACCGGTACTGATATCGCGGCCGAGGCCGCCATTTCTCGGAACGGGCACCTTTGACGCGGTGCCCGTTCGTGTTTGCAACCAACAAATTGCGGCGAAGGCCTCCCGTGACCTGCACGCCACAGATTTTTCGCTCCGCTGAGCACACGATGAGCCCTGGGAGACATTTGTTCCGCTTGGGACCCCTTTTTGGCGCCTTCAAGAAAGAACTCCGCCGCTGGCCAGAGCTGCCGCGGGCCCCCATAATCACCGGGTGATTCGATTGGCAGGCCTTGCGAAGCCGCACGGGGCTCAGCCGATAGTTGTGTGCGTTCGGATCGCAACCTGCACTCTATCGCCGCGCTCAACTGGACCGATGCACGACCTTCGCAATACGATTGGCCGCCAGACGCCGCAGCGGGATCTTATCCTGCTGCTCATTGCGAGTATTGCCACAGTTCTTGCCATCACGACTGCACTCGTCGATCGCAATCCGGTCGCGAAGGCGAGCGACGGACTGGAAATGGGGAGCTTCATCCTCATCGCGCTCATCGCGGCTGTGGCTCTCGCGGGCGTCTATGCCGTCATGAAATCTGCCATCTCGGCGCGCCGCAACGTAAAGGCGGCAGATACCGAAATCAAGAAACTGCGGCGCGAGCTCCTCACTGCCGAAGCCCTCATCAAAGCCGAGCCGCAAGTCCTCATCTACTGGGATCAGGGGCGTCCGCCGGTCGTCGTCACACATGCTCTTTCGGCCGTGCCCGGACTTCCGCAAAACGAAGCCGCCCTTCTGCGCTACGGCATGTGGCTTGACGCAAAATCAGCCGACACCCTCAAGAAATCCCTCGGCGCTCTCTTTGCTGAAGGCACGCCCTTCAACATCATTCTTAGCACAAGCGCCGGCGGATACCTGGAAGCCGACGGCAGAGCTGCCGGCGGCCGTGCCGTGCTGCGCTTCCGCGACGTTGCCGGATACAAGCGCGATCTCGGCGTCATCAACGAACGCCACGCTTTGCTGGCGCGCGATATTCGCTCGGGCCGCGCAATTCTCGATGCCTTGCCGCACCCGGTCTGGTTCAAGGCCGCCAATGACCGCCTCGTCTGGGTCAACAAGGCTTATCTCAAGGCCGTCGACGCCAAGAGCGAGGAGGAAGTCATCACGCATCAGATCGAACTTCTGGAATCTCGCCAGCGCAAATCCGTCGACCGCGTTCTGAAGTTGGGCCGGCCCTTCCGCGAACGGCTTGCACTCGTGATTGGCGAAGAACGCAAGTCGCACGATGTCATCGTGCTTCCACTCGGCGACGCAGTAGCGGGTGCCGCCATCGATGTAGATGCGCTCATCAAGGCACAAGGCAATCTTGACCGGCAGGTGGCCGCCTTCGATCGCACGTTGGATCGAGTGGCCACTGCCGTCGCGCTGTTTAATTCCGAAAAGAATCTCACGTTCTTCAACGAGGCCTTCGTCAAAATGTGGCCCCTCGATAGGAATTGGCTACAAACAGGCCCCTCTGAAAGTGCCGTTCTCGACCGCATGCGCGAGTTAAGGCAACTACCCGAGGTCGTGCACTATCGGGAGTGGAAATCGAAACTCATCGCCTCCTATACGACGGACGGCAGCCGCGAGGACTGGTGGCATCTTCCCGACAGCCGTATCGTGCACGTGCTGATCGAGCAGCGGCCGGACGGTGGTGTCGCCTATCTCTACGACGATCAGACTGAGCGCTACGCGCTCGAGAGCCGCTATAATTCACTGATCGGCGTACAAAGCGAGACCCTGAACAGCCTGAAGGAAGGCGTCGCCGTTTTCGCCACAGATGGGCGGCTAAAGCTCTTCAATACTGCATTCGCGGCAATCTGGAAGCAGTCCCTAAAGTCCTTGGCGGAAGCTCCGCACATCGAGCCCTTCGTCGAGACCGTCCGCATACTCTGTGACGACATGGAGGCCTGGGGCAGAATCAAGCAGGCCGTGACGTCATTTTCCGATCACCGTGAGCAGATCGAGGGGCAGATGCTGCGCGCCGACGGTAGCGTCATCGATTATGCAGCCATACCGCTCCCCGACGGTGGCACACTTGTAACCTTCGCCGATGTCACCGATTCAAAACGCTACGAGCGAGCCCTCGAAGAGCGCAACGAAGCACTCGTCGCGGCCGACAAGCTCAAGAATCAATTCATCGGCCACATTTCTTACCAATTGAGAACGCCTCTGACGGCCATCATCGGATTCAGCGATCTCTTGTCGGCGCCATTCACGGGCGAGCTCAATCCGAAGCAGCGCGAGTATGTCGACGATATCTCGTCCTCATCGCGCACACTCCTCACGATTATCGATCAGATTCTCGATCTTTCGACGATTGATGCTGGCACGATGGAGATTCGCCAGGACCGCATCGAAGTCCGGCCGTTGATCGAGGCTGCAGTGGCATCCGTTCGGGAACGCGCCGATCGCGCGCATTTGACCCTCGATATTGATGTTGCCGACGACGTCGAGCATTTCACCGGCGACGAAGAGCGTGTGAGGCAGGTGCTTTCGAACCTCATTTCGAATGCGATCGGCTTCTCGAGGGAGAAAAGCTTGATCAGCATCTGCTGCTGGCGCGAAGCGGGCTACATAGCGTTCCGCGTCGAAGATTGGGGCGTCGGCATCCCGAAGGAGCTGCAGGGTCTCGTATTCGATCGCTTCGAAAGCCGCAGCTTCGGATCCAACCACCGCGGGGCGGGACTTGGGCTCTCGATCGTCAAGAGCCTCGTCGAGTTGCATGGCGGCACAATGACGCTTGTCAGTGAGCCTGGAAAGGGTACCCAGGTCACGGTACGTTTCCCCGAGCATGGCAAGACCGAAGCCGGCTCAGGGGACAGCACCAGGCATGACGCATTCTTGGAACGTAAGTCGGGCTGACGAGCTTGCGCTGATCCGCGTTGCCGAGCTCATCGCACTCAAGATTCGCCCCGGCGACACGATTGCGCTTCAAGGCGAACTCGGAACCGGGAAATCGACTTTCGCCCGCGCGCTCATCAGGGCGCTCGCCGGAGACCGTTTCACCGAGATCCCGAGCCCGACATTCGCCATCGTTCAAACATACGAGATGCCACGGCTCGCTGTTGCCCATGCCGATCTCTATCGACTTTCGGACGCCAGCGAGGCATGTGAGCTGGGACTCGATGACCTGCTTGGTTTCGGAGCGCTCATCATCGAGTGGAGCGAGCGGGCACCCCAACTGGGAGGCACGGAAAGATTGGAGATCACCATCTCCGAGGAAGACTCACCCAACCTGCGAACACTCGCAATGTCCGGTGAAGCCAGCTGGCAGCAGCGGCTCGTCCGCCTCGAGCAGATTGCTGATTTCCTGACAAGGGCGGGGTTCTGGCCAACGGCACAAATCGAGTATCTCCAGGGCGACGCCTCGGCGCGCGCCTATGCGCGCCTCCTGTTGAACGGCGAACGACGCATCTTGATGGATGCGCCGCGCCAGCCGGACGGCCCCCCCATTCGCGATGGCCTGCCCTACAGCCGGATCGCCCATCTTGCCGAGGATGTGCGCCCGTTCGTGGCGATTACCAGCACGCTTCGGGCAGCAGGTCTCAGCACACCGCAGATCTTTGAGGCAGATCTCGATCGCGGACTCTTAATCATTGAAGACTTCGGAGATCGTGTGTTTGGGCGCGAGGTCGCAAATGGCGCACCCTTACTCAGTCTCTGGCGGAAAGCCACCGATACACTAATCGCCCTTCGCCACGTGGACGTTCCGCCGTCGATCCGCCTCGAGGATGGCTCGCAAGTGACCATTCCGAGACTGGATGCCGGTGTGCTCGCCATCGAAGCTGAGCTTCTCATCGATTGGTATTGGCCGGCCCTCAAGAGTGCTCCCATATCAGAGGAGGCAAGGATCGCATTCATGAAAGCCTGGTCGGCAATCTTCGAGCGCGTCCTCAAGGACCCCCCAGGCTGGCTTCTGCGCGATTTCCATTCGCCAAATTTGCTCCTTCTGCCAGAGCGCGCAGGAGCAGCCGAGATCGGCATCATTGACTTTCAGGACGCCCTTAACGGCTCTGCCGCCTACGATCTCGTGTCTCTGCTCCAGGATGCCAGGCTAGACGTGGCGGCCGACATTGAGCGCGAGCTTTTCGATCATTATTGCGCTCGCGTCGCTCAGACCTCGCCCCGCTTCGATCGCGAAAGCTTCGCTTTCAGCTATGCCGCACTTGGTGCCCAGCGCAATACGAAGATCCTCGGCATTTTCGCCCGCCTCGCCAAGCGCGACGGAAAGACGGCCTATCTTGCGCATATCCCGCGCATCTGGCGCTACCTCGAGCGCGACCTTGCCCATCCCGAGCTCCGCCATCTTAAGGCATGGTACGAACTCCACTTTCCGCCGGAGCTCAGGGCGCGCAAACTCGATGTTTAGGCTCTCATGCAATCGCAAAGTGAACGGCAGAACCGCATGACCTGGGCACCTGAAACCGCCTTCGTTCTGGCAGCAGGCCTCGGCACACGTATGCGCCCGCTTACCGAAACGATCCCCAAACCGCTCGTGCGCTTTCTGGGAAAGCCGCTCATCGATCATGTGCTCGATCGCATTTCGGACGCGGGCATCCCGCGCGCCGTTGTCAACGTGCATCATCACGCCGAGAAGCTTGAAGCGCACCTATCGACACGAACAAAGCCTCGGATCACGATTTCGGACGAGCGCGACGCCCTCCTCGATACAGGGGGCGGGGCATTGCGGGCGCTGCCCGAGATAGGCGCCCTACCGTTTCTCATCCACAATTCCGACTCTGTGTGGTCGGACGAGAACAACATCAATCTCAAGCGGCTCATCGCAGCCTGGGACGAAACGCGGATGGACACCCTGATGCTGCTTGCCGACCGCTCGTCGAGCCTCGGGTATGAGGGTCGCGGGGATTTCGAGATCTCTGCTGACGGGAAGCTGTCACGGCGCAAGCAGGAACAGGACGCGCCATATGTCTTTACGGGGGTTTCGATCGTGCACCCACGGCTTTTTCGTGACGCGTCCGAAGGCCGGTTCTCGCTCAACAAACTCTGGGACAGGGCGATTCTCGAGGGCCGGCTTTACGGCATAGTTCTCGAAGGAACTTGGATGCATATCGGCACTCCGGAGGCGCTTGAGGAGGCCGAAAATCGCGTGAGGCGCCGGTCAGCGCCCTGATCTCCCCAGATTGATTGAGGTGGGGGGCAGACTTTTCATCGGCTATTGCAGAAACTGTGCTCTCAACCATCCGCAATCCACGACCAGAAGATCACGTCTATGCGCCCGCGCATTTATACGGTTCCACCCGGCCGTCCGTTTCTGGATGCGCTTGCGACCGCTCTTCTCAAAGGAAATTTGCCGAGCCCGGGCGGCCGGTCCCCCGGGCCGTTTGATCTGCCAGAAGTAACGCTTCTGCTGCCGACGCGGCGTGCGACACGTGCTTTGCAGGAAGCCTTCCTGCGCGCCGGCGGCGGACGGGCCATGTTGCTGCCGCGGATCATTCCGATTGCCGAAGGGCAGGAAGACCTGTCGCTCATTGCAGGGGCGACCGAGCAAAATCTCATGGCGGGCAGCGAACTTGAGATTCCTCCCGCGATCAGTGAGCTCGACCGGCGTCTTGCTCTGTCGCAACTCGTCCTTCGCTGGTCGGAAGCCACACGGACCACGGGCGACGAGGCGGCCGGACACCTTTCGGAACGCGCCATGACGGTTGCCGGCAACACACCGGCGCAGGCCTTTCAACTTGCAGGCGAACTTGCACAGCTCATGGACATGGTCGAGACGGAGAACGTCAGCCTTGCAGGACTCGCCGCGCTCGTTCCGGAAACGCTTTCTCAGCACTGGCAGCACACGCTCGACTTCCTCAAGATCATCACCGAATTCTGGCCGGCCTACCTGGCCGAGCAAGGCTGCATCTCGCCTGCCGAGCGGCGCAACAGACTTATTCTCGCCGAGGCTCACCGATACGCGACGCATCCCCCCGCGGGACCGGTCATCGTCGCCGGCGTGACAGGATCCATTCCGGCAACAGCCGAACTCATGCGACGCGTCGCAAGCCTTCCGCATGGCGCCATCGTTTTGCCCGCTCTCGATACCTGGCTCGATGAAGAGAGCTGGAACGCCATCGGTGCCGGAGCCCCGGAGCACCCGCAATTCGGTCTCAAGAAGCTACTGGGACTTCTTGGTGTCGAGCGCCGCGATGTGTCCTTTGTGCCGGGAGCCGAACCGGATGAGGCGCTCGCTTCGCGCAATTCGCTGGTGAGCGAGGCCCTGCGCCCTGCCTCGACGACCGGAACGTGGACGCGCTTTATCGAAGCAACGAGCGTAGATACGGCGCGCGAGGCGCTCGAGGGGCTCACCCTCATCGAGACCCCAAACGCCCAAGACGAGGCCGAAGCCGTGGCCCTCATCTTGCGCGAAGTTCTTGAAACACCGGGGTGCACCGCCGCGCTCGTCTCGCCCGACCGCCTTCTGGCCAGGCGCGTCGCCATAAGGCTCGAAGCCTGGGGCATCAGGGTCGACGACTCGGCCGGCCGGCCGTTCGCAAAAACGGTTCCAGGGGCTTTTCTCGACAGCGTGATCGAAGCGGTCGCGACGCGTTTCGCGCCCGCTGAAGTCATGTCTCTTCTGAAGCATCCCCTCTGCCGGCTGGGGCTTGATCCCTTTGCCATTCGCAGAGCCGCCCGCGCGCTCGAACTCGTCGCATTCCGCGGCGCATACCTCGGTGACGGACTTGCCGGCATCGAAGCCGCTCTCGAAAAAGCTGCGCAGTCCACGGCCGCCGGCAGCGGAAAGCGGCCACATCCTGCCGTGCGCAGGCTCTTCAACGAAGACTGGGACGGCGCCCGCGATCTCATCCGCCGGCTTAAGGCTGCGTTCGCGCCGCTCATCGAACTCTATGCGCGGAGGGGCGCAGCTTCGCTAAAGGACTTCGCGAATGCCCATTGCCAGGTAGCGATGTCGATCGCCGAACCACCCGAATCTGAGCAACCGGAAGATTTAACCGGCAATGACAGTTCGCCGCTGTGGACCGGCGAAGCAGGCGAATTCGCGCATAATTTCTTCGAGCAGGTGCAGGCGCCTGCAACGCCATCGATCGAAATTGGTGCCCACGATTATGCCGATCTTTATCGAAGTCTGGTTGCCAAGGAGAACATACGCCCGCGCGTCCCCGTACATTCGCGTCTCGCGATATGGGGCCCGTTCGAAGCCCGCCTTCAGCAACCCGATATCGTCATTCTCGGCTCCCTCAACGAGAGCACGTGGCCAGAAGCCGCTGAACCGGGCGCCTGGCTCAACCGGCCGATGCGCGAAGTCCTCGGACTGCCCTCACCCGAGGAGAAGATCGGTCATAGCGCCCATGACTTCTCTTCGCTGCTTTGCGCCAAGAAGGTTTTCCTCACACGTGCTCTCAAAGTAGACGGCGTACCGACGGTGCCCTCGCGCTGGCTGATGCGTCTCGATGCGCTCCTTGCAGGCTGGGGCCTCAATGCGCAACTTAGAGCCGACAAGCGCTGGATCGCCTGGGCGCGCCGGCGCGACAAAGTAAAGCGAAAGCCGCCCGCTACCCAACCCGAGCCCCGACCAGATATCGCGCTGAGGCCCAGAAAACTTTCGGTTTCGCGAATAGAAACCTGGATCGGCAACCCCTACGCCATCTTCGCGCGCGACATTCTCGAGCTCGAGCCGCTCGAGCCGCTCGGTAAGCAACCCGGAGCCGATGTACGCGGCAGCATCATTCATGCCGCACTCGCCCGCTTCAGCGCAACCTACCCCGAAACACTGCCCGCTGATCCCAAAACAGAGCTTCTCAAACTTGCGCGCGAAGCCTTTGCTGAGTTCGAAGCCCATCCCCGTGTTGGCGCATTCTGGATGCCGCGCTTCGAGCGCTTCGCCGAGTGGTTCGCGGAAACCGAGGCGGCGCGCCGCAACGGCGGACGTGTGATCGCCGAAACTTCGGGAAGTCTCGTCATTCCGGCGCCCGCCGGACCATTCGTTCTGACGGCGCGCGCCGACCGGATCGATATCCATGATGGCAGTCTCACCATTACCGACTATAAGACAGGTGCAATTCCGAAGGACAAGGCGGTTAAAGACGGACTGGCTCCTCAGTTGCCGCTCGAAGCCGCGATTGCGGCGGCGAACCTCTTTGCCGGCATTCCGAATTTGCCTGTTGGATCGCTGAAATATGTGCGCGCTTCTGGCGCCACGCCACCCGGCGAAGAGCATAACGTTTCTTGCGACGATCTTCCGGCGCTCGCCGCCCGCGCCCTCAAGGGGCTCGAAAATCTGATTGCGAAGTTTGACGACCCGCAAACTCCGTATCGGCCGCTGCGCAGAGCACGTTTCACATACCGTTATGACGACTATGCCCACCTGGCGCGTATTGCCGAGTGGTCGGTTGATCCCTTATCCGGCGAGGAGGACTGAGCAATGGCCAGTTCACGTGCACAGTCGCTCGACGCAGAACTCGAACGCACCGAGCGGGAGCAGTCGGACGCATCGAACCCCAACCTCTCTGTGTGGGTCAGCGCAAACGCGGGCACCGGCAAGACGCACGTGCTCACCATGCGCGTACTGCGGCTTTTACTCTCCGGCACAAAGCCTGAGAAAATTCTCTGCCTCACATATACGAAGGCCGCCGCCGCCGAAATGTCGAAGCGTGTCTTTGATGAGCTCGGCAAATGGGTCGTCATGAATGAAGCCGGCCTCAGGACCACTTTGCTGAAACTCACAGGCCAATCACCTTCCGCGGATGAAATTGCCTTTGCGCGAACACTCTTTACATCCGCGATCGAAACGCCAGGTGGATTGAAGGTGCAGACCATTCATGCCTTTTCGGAACGCCTGCTTCAGCGCTTTCCCCTGGAGGCAGGCATCGCACCCGGATTCAAAATTCTCGATGAAGACGAAGCACGAATACTGCTGATCGAGGCGGTCGACAGCGTATTGAGAAGCGCCACGCGAGATCCTTCTTCTTCCCTCGCTCGAGCACTAAAAACGATATCTGCTTATGTCGGCGACACAGGCTTCGACGAAATCCTCGAGGAAACACTCAAGCACCGGCAGTGGCTCAGGTATGCGAGCCAAATGGAACCGCACGAACATCGGGACAATCTCTGCCGGCACTTCGGCGTTCGCCGCGACGCCAGTTTCGAAAGCCTCAAAAGAGAGATCTGCTCACTCATCAGTCTCGATAATTTGCGAAGATTTCACGCGGCCTTGCTTCAGGGCTCGAAAAGCGATGTTGAACTCGCGGCAGTCGTAAAATCGACCTTTGACGAGCGGAACCGCCTTGATGGATTTGATGCGATTTTCCTCACTGAGAAGGGGTCGGCGCGCAAATCCCTCATGACCGCTAAGGTTAAAAATGCGCACCCAGATCTCGAAACGGTCGTCATGCGTGCGCAGGCTGCCTACATTGCTCTCGCAAACGAGCTACGGGGCCTCGAGATAATAGAGGCCTCGCTGGCACTCGTCCGTCTCGCTGACGCCGTTATGCAGAATTTTGCCCTCTCAAAGGACCGGCGAGGTGTGCTCGACTTTCAGGATTTGATCGACCGCACAACATCACTGCTCTCGTCACCTCAGGGCGCAGAATGGGTGCTCTACAAGCTCGACAATGGAATAGATCACATCCTGCTCGACGAATCTCAGGACACGGCTCCTGACCAGTGGGAGATCATCCACTCCCTCACCGGAGACTTTTTCTCGGGCCTTGGCAGTAGCGATAGGCCACGCTCGATCTTCGCCGTCGGCGATGAGAAGCAATCCATCTATTCATTCCAAGGTGCAGCACCCGAAATGTTTGCATCCATGGGAAAACGTTTCGAGGAGCGTGTGCGGCAATCGGGACAAGCGTGGAAATCGGTGCCCCTCAATCTGTCGTTCCGTTCCGTCGCGCCCGTGCTTGAGGCGGTTGATTCCGTCTTCGCCGATCAACAACGAGTGCCTGGCCTCTCAACGGCCGGTGCGCCCATTTCCCATGTCGCGAAACGGATAGGGCAATCGGGGATCGTCGAAGTCTGGCCGCTAGAGACGCCGCAGGACATCACCGAATGCGATCCTTGGTCGCCGCTCGATGAGAAGCCGCAATCCACTCCGGTCGCTCGCCTGGCGAACCGGATTGCCCGAACCATCAGAACCTGGCTCGACACGGGAGAGAAGCTTGCATCAGAAAACAGGCCCATACGTGCCGGTGACATCCTAATCCTGGTGCGCAAGCGCCGGCCATTCGCGGCACCGATGGTGGCAGCTCTGAAAGCGCTCGATATTCCTGTTGCCGGCTCCGACCGCATCCTCCTTTCAGAACAGATTGCCATCCAGGATCTGATGGCACTCGGCGACTTTCTCACTCTGCCCGAGGACGATCTATCCCTGGCGTCCGTGCTCAAGAGTCCTATCTTCGGATTCGACGACAATGATCTCATTGAACTCGCTGCCGGGCGCAGACGCACGCTTTGGAAATCTCTGCTCGACAAGGCAGAGCAGATCCCACGCTTCGAGGCCGCGGCGAAAGATCTGCTGCGCTGGCGCAAGCAGGCGGATTTCGCGCCTCCATTCGAGTTCTTCGCCAACCTACTCGACAGGGACGGCGTGCGCAGCCGCCTGCTCGCCCGATTGGGTCCAGACGCCGCCGACAGCATCGACGAGTTCCTCAACATTGCGTTGACCTACGACGACAGCGCGCCGCCATCGCTCAGCGGGTTCTTACATGCCGTTCGCCGGTCAGAGCGCGAAGTAAAGCGCGACATGGAGCATGGCAAGAACGAGGTGCGCGTGATGACGGTACACGGGGCGAAAGGCCTCGAAGCACCTATTGTCTTCCTGCCCGACACCTGCTCAAGCGCGACGGCAAAGAGCCGCTCGAGCATCGTGGCGCTTGCAAGCTGTGATGCCCTCAATGCCCCGAGAGCGATCGCATGGAGCATCAAAGGTGCCTCCAGGCATCCGGCCATGGCGGAAATCATTGCGGCCGAGAATACTGCTGAACGTCACGAATTGAACCGGCTGCTATATGTGGCAATGACGCGTGCGCGAGACCGGCTCTACATCGCGGGATTTATGGGTAAGAAAAGTCTGCCCGCAGGTTGCTGGTATGAGCTCGCCAGATCCGCACTTGCCCCGGATGCCAGTCTCACTGGCGATCCCGTTTACCGGAATTCTTCCGAACAGATTGCCGCCCACGAAAAGCCGCGCACTGACTACGAGGATGAGAATGTTGCAAGCGAGATTCCGCTGTGGGCTTCGGAGCAGGCCCCGCGCGAGCCGCAACTATCCATCCCGCTCGCGCCATCGCGGCTTGCGCCTTATGAAACAGATGAGAGTGGTGAAGCGCTTCCTAAGCAACCCCCTCGCGATACGTTCGCCGAACCGAACCCGCCCTCACCGGCACACTTTGCGCATGGTGGAAGGGAGGACTCGCGCTTCCTACGTGGAACACTGACACATGCCCTGCTCCAGCATCTCCCCGCACTCGACCCGAAGTCCTGGCCAAACGCCGCAAAAATATTCGTGCGCTCACGCGGCAAGGGGCTGAGTGCCAAAATTCAATCGAGCATCGTTTCGGAAACGCTCCGAGTGCTCGATGATGACCATTTCGCACCGATCTTTGGACCTCTCAGTCGCGCGGAGGTTCCAATCGTCGCATCGATTCCAAACCCTTCGGGTAGAGGCCCTGCGCTCAAGATCACTGGACAGATCGATCGGCTTGCCGATACCGGCCGGGACGTGCTCATCGTTGATTACAAGACGAATCGTCCGCCGCCTGAGGACCCCGCCAAAGTTGCAGACGTCTACGTTTACCAACTTGCTGCCTATCGTCTTGCAATTGCAGAGATTTTTCCGGATCGCGCGATCAGAGCCGCCATCCTTTGGACGGAAACACCGCGACTAATGGAAATATCGGCCGAGCTGCTCGACACGTATTCGTCGAAGCTTTGGGAGCTGAATATCGGTCGCCTTGACGTCTGAGGGCGGCCTACCTACCTATCGGATCCGAAATCAAAGCGCGCGCTCTTTGAGGGAGCGCAAAAGGAGAATAAGCGATGGCAACTCCCCACGTGTCCGACACGACCTTTGACCAGGAAGTTCTGAAGTCGAAGGAACCCGTTGTTGTCGACTTCTTCGCCGAATGGTGCGGTCCCTGTAAAGCCATGGCGCCTGCGCTCGATCAAATTGCTGCCGAGATGAAGGGCAAGGTCAAGGTCGTCAAGGTGGACGTCGACCAGAACCCGGGCATCACAGCCAAATACCAAATTCGCGCCATGCCGACATTGATGATCTTCAAAGGCGGCGAGGTGGTAGCACAGAATGTTGGCGCCCTCGTGCAGAAGAAGAAGCTCGAGGACTGGGTCAACGGCTCGATCGTTGTCTGAGGTCCGGCGAAATCAGACTGAGAAAAAAACGGGGGGCAAATGCCCCCCGTTTCTATGTGTTGACGTCCGAAAACGATCAATGTGTCTTGTAGGCCGCTTCTCCCTTGGACATCGCGAACTCCTCCTCGGGCGAGAGGATGAGTTTGTGACGGCCGAGCAATGCGAAGTAGAGAATGCCGATACCAAACCAAGCAGCGACCCACTTGATCCCCTGCACGTACACCGGATCCTGGACCTGCACGTATATAGTGATCAGAGCGATGATCACCGTCAGAGCCGCACCGACGATACCGAGCGGGCTCTTGTAAGGACGGTCCAAGTGGGCGAAGTTGATCTTGAGTTGGATATAGGTCAGCCCCTGCATGACATAAGAGAACATGGCGCCGAACACCGCCATGTTAAGCAGCGTTCCGCCAATCACCTTGGCGCCTTGGTCGGCGCCGTGGATGAACCAGACGGCCATCATCACAGCCAGACCCAATATCGCCCCCGCAAAGAGCGCAATATGGGGTGTTTTGCGCGTGCCGTGCGTCAGCGAAAGAACACGCGGGAAATAGCCGGCGCGTGAGAGCGAATAGATCTGCCGGCCATACGCAAAAATAATCGTATGAAAGCTAGCGATGAGGCCGGTGACTGCGACGAGCGCCAGAAGATTGGCGAGTTCGGCTCCAAAAAGTGCGCGGAAGCCGTCGAGCAGCGGCTCACCGGACGTTCCTAGCTTGTGCGATCCGACACCTATGACTGAAGGGTTCAAGAATAGCACCAGGAAAGCCGAGAGAATGAGCGTAAACATCCCGAGAATAATTCCTTTCGGCATGTCGCGCTTCGGGTCGACCGATTCTTCAGCGGCAAGCGGTAATTGCTCGATGGCAAGGAAGAGCCAGACGGCAAACGGCAAAGCGGCGAGAACCCCATAGCTGCCCATCGGGAACAATGGGCCGTTGCCCTCGGGCAGCTCGCTTCCGTCAGGCGCAATGTTGAGAGCCCAGCGGCCAAAATCGATATGCCCAATCGCACTGACGTAGAACACGGCGAGGCAGAGCAACGCCAATATCGTAATCAAAATCGAGAACTTGAACGACAGCTCAACGCCGATGTAGTTCAGTGCAACAAACACGATATAGCCGCCAATCCATAGCAGAGGCTTCGTTTCGGGCGGCGCCCCGAGAATGGCGGCAAGATACTCGCCGATGAAGAACACAATGACCGCGGGCGTTAGCACGTACTCAACGTTCTCTGCGAGACCGGTGAGAAATCCTCCCCATGGCCCGAATGCCGTACGTGCGAAGGAGTAAGCACCACCCGTGTGCGGCATCGCAGGACTCATCTCGGCAAGTGAATAGGTGAGTCCGAGATACATGATCGCGATCAGAATCGTCGCGACCAGCATTCCGCCCCAACCACCAGATGCAAACCCGAGGTTCCAGCCCGAAAAATGCCCGGAGATAACTGCGCCGACGCCCAAGGCCCAAAGCGACCAAACGCCTGCGTGCCGTCGCAATCCACGTGCTGCGAAGTATGCGTCGTCCACCTTTTCGTAGGTGACGCCCTTTGCGTGTTCTGTCATGTGAACCAAGCCCCTTTTTTGTTTGAGATCCAAGAGCAGCATCGCAGTGTTGGCCAATCGGTTTACATCCGGCCCGGCTCGCGGAGCGCAAGTTGGGACCGCTGGTCGATACGGTCACTGCTTAACGGTTAGGATCCCTTCCCCAACGCGGCGACCGAGATGATCCGGGCCGTCGCGACAAATAAGACTACGCCAATTCTAGAAGTTGTCACCGGATCTATCGATTGATCCGCGACCAAACATTCGCTGCACTGCATCAAAAACTTTAGGGTCCCGCGTACAAGTTGAATACAAAGTCACTCTCTCTCTCTCTCTCTCTCTCTTGGCGCCCACGGACTGAGCGAGTTGATGGCTCGTTGTTCAATTTTTGTTTGTGGTGGCACAATTGCGACACATAACCAAGAAGGTGAGACGAGCATGCAATAGGTTATTGCTTCTTCGCTCTATCCCTGTCTCTTTATGCAACAGTTAAGCAACGATTCCGCCGGACCAAAGCCGGTGCCTCATCCAATTCCATGGGTGAAACGGGATACGGGGGTTAAACAAACATGAAATTCACATCGCGTGCCCTTGGGTCGGCCTATTTGGCTGGCTTAGCTCTGGTGGGTCTCTCGGCTCCTGCGCTCGCCGAAGATCGGGAGTTCTCGTGGTCGATGAACATCGGGGCCTACTCAGATTACATCTTCCGTGGTTTCACCCAGAGCGATCACAAGCCGGAGGTTCAGGGTGGTCTCGATATCGCGTACGGGATCCTCTACGCGGGCGTCTGGGCCTCGGGCGTGGATGAGGGCTTCGTCGCTACCGACAAGGAAATTGACGTCTACGCGGGCATTACGCCCTCCTGGGGCAAGCTCACCTTTGATTTCGGGGTTCTTGGCTACCTCTACCCCAATCAGATTGATGCGATCTCGGGTGGTCTCGAAGTCAACTATCTCGAACTCAAGGCCGGCGCAAAGCTTGCTGCAACGGATGAGCTGACACTCGGCGCCGTCTATTACTACTCACCGGATTATTCGTTCGAAACAGGGAACGCGCATGCGGTCGAAGGGTCAGCGGCATATGCACTCCCGCAGTGCGGAATCTTTAGCCCCGTCATCAACGGTGTTGTTGGCTGGCAGGAAGTCGAGGAATCGGACTTTGAGGGTGACAACTCTTATGTCTACTGGAATGTTGGTCTGGCTGTAACGGTTGAAAAGCTGACATTCGATTTCCGGTATTGGGACACCGAGCTTGACGACACCGCATTGGCTGATGAGCGGTTTGTATTCGGTGCCAAGATCGTACTTCCCTAATCGCCCGCCAATCTAGGCAAT
>CAZSNH010000009.1:0-18080 GCA_964607855.1 uncultured Hyphomicrobium sp.
GGGATCGACATACGACTGGCGCATCACGAATTCGTAGTCCGTGTGGTTCCAGAGACGGAGTTCGTCGATCTTATTGTCGAGAATGTAGTCGCCCTGCGAGGTTCGAACTGTGAGAACAGCATGACCTTCGCCGCGCTCGTCGCGAACGACGGTCATGAGAAGCGCACTCGTTGGCCAGCCGCGTGATATCAGGATCTGCTGTTTGAGAAGTGCGTAATCTTCGCAGTCGCCCTTGTCCGTCGGGATCGTCCAGTACTCGCTGACGCCGTAAGCCTCGAGGTCGGTGACGGGTTTAATGGCCGAATTGACCGACCGATTGATTTCGTCAAGTTCGCTGAGTTCAACGGCCGAGGGCTGGAAGCGCGTCTCATGGAATCCGTTTGCAATACATCCGTCGGCACGAGATTCGCAGTAACGCACGAAGCCGTATGGTGCCGGCACTTGGCCATAGATCTGCATGTAGACAGAACTCCGGCTCGCACTTGGCAGCGACGGCATGGGCTCAGCGATGGCCTCCGTAACCGCACCGGCGGTTATCAGGGCGATCAACAAACCTGAAACTCGATCCCTCATACTCACCTCGACTTAGGTACTCAGCAATCCAACGCCGTCACTGTAGCGAAAAACCATCCGTGTCCCGTGAAACCGTGCCATTCGTATTGATTCAAATTTTAGGGATGCAAATTTTTGTTCTTCACAACCTCCGCCGGCCCACTTCAGCCAAAATACTTGCGCAGCGCTTCGGGATCCTGGATGTCGCAAAATTCAACGGCGAGGCCGGTTTCGTGATGGCGCACGACGCGCGAGCGCAATTTTCCGACATAAACCTCGCTCCCCACCGGTGGATACGTATCGGCCGCGATCGAGGCCCCGGATAACGAAATGTCGATTACACGGCAGGGAACCGTGCTGTTGTCGCTCAGCGTGAGGCTTGTTTGAGGTTTCGCGACCTGGAAGCGGGGATGGCGTCTCGCCTCGATCCCAGTCAGTAAGGGTTTGTTAATGAGCCAAGTCAGCTGGGCTGCGAGTTTTTCGCGTTTATGCTGGGTTGCCGTGATTTTGATGGCAAATCCGCCTTCAAACACGCGAACGACCGACCCCTCGAGACCGCCGATTTCATCGACATAGGCGACGATCCGCTCTTCGGTGTAGACCGAGACAGGCGACATGAATGAAGCGCCGCCAACGGAAATATCGATAAGCTTGCAGGGATATTCTTGCTTGTTCGCCCGCATGAAGCGCCCGAGAAGCGTAATGGAGCAGCGGCGGTGGCGGCGTTGATCGTACTCGATCCTCGGGTCGAGGATGGGAACGAGTCCTTGATTTCTCGCGAGCGAGTGGGTCATGGGGGTGTCCGTCGGTCAGAGATGCGGCAGCACGATGTGCTGGACCGTCCTCGAGTGCCTGGACAACACGTCTCCACACGACCACTGAGTACGATCGTGTGACACTATGGGGGTGGCGTACTTAATTATGCGCTAATGCCGTCCCTATTCGGGACGTGCGATACAACTCTACTCAGGCTGGAAGAATTACCCTGGGTTCAACGGACGAGAGGCTAGCGCTTATCGGCCTCCGACCCGAAAAGGCCTCCCTCATAGACGCGGAACTGCCGGCGCTCGTTTCGCACGATGCGGGCGTGGCGCACGTGGGCATGGAAGGGCAGCTGTCGCGCCTGCCGCTCGGCCACCATGTGCGGTTTGCCTTCGGGCCAGATCAATTCGTGACTGATGAGGGCCTTTTTCCCGAGTTCCAGGCTGCCGAGCCAAGCCGGCGCATTTATGGGACTGACGGCTCCCAGATAGCGATTGATTGAATCCATGGTGTGAACGAGAGGCAGAACGATCATCTCGAAACGGACCTTCTCACCGCTCTCGGGGCCGCATTCAAACGTGAATAGTCCGACCCCACCGCGCGAGGTGATCTCCTGGAAGTAATGGACGAGCGTGTCCTTGTCGGCCGCATTCCAGTCTTCGAGGAAGCCGTTGCCGCGGAACTCTTTCTGGAAGTAGCTGCAAATGCGGGTTCCAGCAAGCCTGTAGGTAAATGACCCGTTAGGAGAACGCTCGAGCATAAAGGTATCGGGTAAAACGCTGGCGATCTGTGATGGCTCAATATCGAACCTTCGCGGGGCCATACGACCCTGGCGGACTTCGTTCCAATAGGCATAAAGCGTTGCCGTCGTTCGCTGTCTCATAGGTCCATTCCAAATTCGGTGTCCTTGGCTCGAAGAGATCAGGGCAGAATAGGCCAAGGTTAATCTGATGACCTTTTCCCCATCATTGGTTGGAAGGTCTCAACGCTTGGAAGGAGAGCAGCTTTTGTGCCAGGGATCCGGCAATGACGGGGTAATTACAAATATGGTTGCCGCACGTATCCGCCCCAGCTAAGCCAAGGCGGGGCGCGACCAGCGAGGCAAAACATTCATGAACAGCCGAGAGCCGGTCTTCAATGTACCGGGTGCCGTCAGCGGAGCACTTCTGACGATCATCGCCATTCACCTTCTCCGGTTGCTTCTGAGCAGAGAATGGGACGATTGGTTCGTCATCGCGATGGCTTTCATCCCAGGCCGGTACACGGAAACGGCAGCCGACCTGCCAGGAGGCGAGATAGCGGTTTTCACCACTCCCTTTACCCATATGCTGGTTCACGGCGACTTCTTGCACCTGATTTTGAACTCCGCCTGGCTGCTTGCGTTCGGCAGTGCAATAGCGCGCCGTACCGGCAGTCTGCGCTTTCTGCTGTTCTCAGTCGTTTGCGGCCTTGCGGGTGCGGCCATGTTCTACGCAGTTCGCCCGGGTCTGATGCTGCCGGTTGTCGGAGCCTCAGGGGCTCTCTCGGGGCTGATGGCTGCCACCCTTAGATTGCTTCTCTCCGCGACCGACGGCGGAAATCTCTATGAATTGCGGGAATCCCCTCAAAACATATCCCTTCAGCCCCTCTCCCAGGTGCTCATGGACCGGCGCCTCCTGGCGGCAACGGCGATCTGGATCTTCCTTAACGTGCTGGCGATCTATGGGATTGGAAGCGTCAAGCCGGAGGGTGGCATTGCGTGGGAAGCCCACGTCGGCGGCTTCATTGCCGGGCTACTTGGCTTTGGTCTTTTTGATGCAAAGCAGGGGGAGATTTCGCACCCGCACAACAAACCAACGCTGCATTGAGTGCTTGCGCCTTTCGTATAATTGCCTCAGCATGAGATGAGATCGCGGCAATAGGTTCGCGAGAACAGGTGCGATTGAGCCTCGCGCCTTCGAGAAGGGGATTTTCGAACGTTCAGGCTGCGTTCGGGGGTCTCAATTGCGAAGAGACAAGCGGGCAGGAGGAAAAGGGAAAATGAACGTTGCAACGATCTTGAAAGCCAAGGGGCGCGCAGTCTCGACAGCCCGTCCGGAGACCACTCTGATCGACATCGCTCAGAAACTCGCTGCCAAGCGCATCGGTGCGATTGTAATCATCGGCGATAGCGGCAAGGTCGTAGGAATTATCTCGGAACGCGACCTAGTCCGCGCAATTGCGGAGCGCGGGGCTGAAGCATTGGGCCTGCCTGTTGCAGAAGTCATGACGCACAATGTGGTAACGTGCGAGGAGTCGACCCGCATTGACGAGCTCATGGAGCAAATGACGCGCGGACGCTTCCGTCACATGCCGGTTATCGAGGAGGGAGCATTGGTCGGAATCATCTCGATCGGCGATGTTGTCCAAAATCACGTGGCGGAGGTCGAGATGGAAGTCTCTGCCATGCGCGGCTATCTGGCGACGGGTTGAGCGCCTAGCGCGTCCATCACGAATGAGAGACATTGAGCCCGGCGCCTTGCTGCCGGGCCTTTATTTCGCGACTAAGATCTTCAATTTCACGGCGGGCGGCCGCCTCACCGAGAAGGATCGTCTCCTCGGCGCGGTGGAAGTCGAACAAACCTATACCGTGAAGGCGAGGACTGATGATAGCATCGGGCGGGTCGCCGGCCAGACGAGAACGCGCGATCCGGTCCTGCACGATGTTGAAGGCCTCGGCCATCACGGTTGAAATGCCGGGGACGTCATCGCCGCCCCCAAAAATCTGACGTTGCAACAGGCGGCGCACCGCGACACCGTTCTTACCCTTGACGGGCTCGGGATCCGCCTGTTCGGAAATCTCACCGCTTGCGAACTCGGCGTCCGGCATCGTGGCGCGTCGCGAGGCGATATCGAAATTCAAGTTCACGGCGATGACGTAGCGAGCGCCAAGTGCCCGGCACACGGAAACGGGTATGGGGTTCACGAGCGCGCCGTCGAAGAGCCAGCGATTGTCAATCTTGACGGGCTTGAAAATGCCGGGAAGAGCATAGGAAGCGCGCACTGCGTCGACGAGTTTGCCCTTCGTCAGCCAGATCTCCTGGCCTGAGCCGATTTCTGTCGCAACGGCTGCGAACTTCCGTTCGAGAGTGTCGATCGACTGATTTCCGAGGTGCTTGTCGAGGCGTTCGCAGAGCTTTTGGCCGCTAATGAGACCGGTTCCGGTCAGATTGAAATCGAGGTAGCCGAGGACGCGGCGCCGCGTGAGCTCGCGGGCAAAGTCTTCAAGCGCATCCAAGTGTCCGGCCACATAGCAGCCGCCGACAACGGCTCCGATTGATGTTCCCGCAACGATGTCGGGCTTTATCCCGGACGCAACGAGTGCCTTGAGGACACCGATGTGAGCCCAGCCGCGGGCAACGCCGCCACCGAGCGCCAGTCCGATTTTTCCGGGTCGTGCCATTGCCTTCTCCGTCGCGTCAGGAGCAGATCTCACCGGGCCACGAGAATAAGCGTCGCAATAAACGTACCGCCCTCGCACACTAGCCTTATTCGCAAAAGCTATCGAGCCTTTGTGATTCTGCCCGACTAAAGTTAATGTGGGGCTAGACTGGCGGGGTGCAAGTCGAAACTTTCGATGCTGCAATGCGGTGCGAAGTTAAGCGATCGCCGCGACTGATCCATCGAGGCACAGTTTATCACACCTTCTTAAGTGGCATCCTGCCCGCAGGCTGGCCAAGCTCAACGCGCCGATAGAAGCAGCTGCGCTCACCAGTGTGGCAGGCAACCCCGGCGCCGCCAATGTCGACCTTGAGCCAAAGGCAATCCTGATCGCAGTCTACCCTCACTTCCTGTACTGACAGCGTATTGCCGCTCTCTTCACCCTTGATCCACAACTTGCGCCGCGACCGGCTCCAGAAATGGGCGCGCTTCGTTTCAATGGTTGCGGCGAGGGCCTCCTCATTCATGAAAGCGAACATCAGCACTTCACCGCTGTTGGCGTCAGTAACAATCGCAGGGATAAGTCCTTCAGCATCAAATTTCGGTTGGAAGCCAAGGCCCAGCTCGATCTCGGCTGTGGTGCCGCGAGGCGCGAAGGGTCCGGACTTGTTGCTAGTCATATGAGACTTCCTTGTGGTCTCGCCGCTCCCGCAGTGGGAGCGGCCTCCCCAAAAGCCGATTTGTTGCCTATATAGGCCTTGACGCTCCCTCTCAAGGGTACAGGCGTTTTGCTTTCACACTCGGAGGGAGATCTCTGGCACGACCATGGCTGAACTCGACGACGTCTACAATCTGAAGATCATGGAACTTGCCGCCTCGATTCCGCGCGGCAAGCGGCTCGAAGTGCGCGATGCGTCGGCGTCCGCACGCTCGAAGCTTTGCGGCTCAACGATAGCGATCGATATCACCCTTGACGGAGATCGTATTGCCGACTTCGGGCAGACTGTTCAGGCGTGCATGTTGGGGCAGGCCGCGGCCTCCATCGTTGGCCGGGAGATCATCGGCACGCCGATTTCCGAATTTCGCGCTGTTGCCGCTGTCATGCGCAAGATGCTGAAAGAAGGCGGCCCGCCCCCCACGGGGCGTTGGTCCGATTTGGGGCTTCTGCAGCCCGTCAAGGACTACCCCCACCGCCACGCTTCGACACTACTCGTGTTCGATGCCGTCGAGCAGGCACTGAACGAGATCGCCGCGAAAAGGGAAGCCGGTGTTCGTGCTGCCTCGTGAGGAATGCTAATATGCACGTGATCAAGGATTTGCGAGCGCTCAAGGGCGTGCGCAAGACGATTTATCCGTCAGCGCTGGGGTTCGATCCGGAAAAGCGAGAGAGGCGTGCATTGACCGGCCTCTTGGGACTTACTCAGTTCGGTGTAAATCTGGTGACGCTCGCACCCGGAGGCATGTCGTCGTTCCGACATTGGCACGCCAAGGAGGACGAGTGCATCCTCGTTCTCGAAGGCGAGGTGGTGTTGATCACGGATCAAGGTGAAACATTACTCGAAGCTGGCATGGCCGCCGGTTTTCCGGCCGGCGAGCCCAACGGCCATCATCTCGTGAACCGTTCCAACTTGCCCGCGACGTATCTCGAAATGGGAACGCGCTCGACTGAAGAAAGCGTCTCCTACTCGGATGTGGACCTCAAAATCGAGAGGTCGGGCGGCGTCAACCGGATGCTGCACAAGTCCGGTGAGGCTTATTGATGTGGCTTGCCAAGGTACTCCTCAAGACGCCCATCCACGTCTATCGCTGGACGTTGAAGCCCTTGATCGGCTTGGAATGCCGCCATTTGCCGACCTGCTCGGAATACGCAATCGAGGCCATCGACAGGAACGGCGCATGGAAAGGCTTCTGGCTCATGATCTCGCGCCTCTCGCGATGCCATCCGTGGGGAACGGCGGGCTACGATCCGGTGCCCGACTTAAGCGGCGTTCGCGAGCCTCTGTGGCGAGCTTGGCGATATGGGCGCTGGGGCCGGGGCGGCGTCTGCCGCGACCTCAGCAACAAATGCGGCGACGTCTGAGTTGGGACCCAGGTAGGTCGTCTCGGTCTTGAGCTCCGCAGCGCAGGCCATCACATCGAGCAAATTATCGAACGCGCGCTTGGCGATGTATTCGAATGCCATGAGATCCCAAATACCGTTGGCCTGATAAGTCTGACCGGCCAGGATGGTCTTGACGGTGATTTCGGGGCAGGCATCGTTCTTGAGCATGTTGCCGAGATGAGGGACGACGGATGGAGGAGGTAGCGGAACACCTTGCGGGAAACCCGACGCATAGCTCGAGCGCTTGAAAAGGTTCTCGTTGATGAAATGCTCGGAAAGGACAGACAGCATGGCCTGGGCAATGACCGCTTCAATCTGAATGACAGGGCGGTTGCGACCCTGAATGTTCATCATGCCTTTGCGGATCAGTAACTTCGGCTGCATGTCGGTCACCCCAATACTCCCCTGCCCGGTGCAGCGGCTCATGTTGGGCACGCTAAACCGGGAAGCTTAGAAAACCGGAACAAAAAACCATCAAATGCCACCTAATTCCGGATTACCGCAGCCCAAGGCTTGACGCCTGGTGTCACTTCAGGGCAAAAGCAGCCCCGCCGCACGCCTTGAGCCCGGCACATAGATCAATCCCGCTTACCTGCTCGGTATGCAGAGAGTGAGAGGAGGGACATCATGGCCGATGCGGCCCAGATTACCCTGACATTTCCTGACGGCGCTAAGCGCAGAATCGCATCTGGCACCACGGGGCTCGATGTGGCCAAGGCCATTTCGCCGAGCCTTGCCAAGCGCACTGTGGCGATGCAACTCGACGGCGTGCTCTGCGATCTTTCCGATCCCATCACGAAAGACGCCGAGATCAACTTCATTCCACGCACCGACCCGGCAGCGCTTGAACTCATTCGGCACGACGCCGCTCACGTGATGGCGGAGGCCGTTCAAGCACTCTGGCCCGGCACGCAGGTCACCATCGGCCCTGTCATCGAGAACGGCTTCTACTATGACTTTGCCAAACAGGAGCCCTTTCATCCCGACGATCTCATGAAGATCGAGAAGAAGATGCATGAGATTATCGCCAGGAATGCTCCCTTCACGAAGGAGGTGTGGAGCCGCGACAAGGCGAAGAGGTTCTTCCGCGACAAGGGCGAGTACTTCAAGGTGGAGCTGGTCGACGCCATTCCGGAAGGCCAGGAGATCAAGATCTACAAACAAGGCGAGTGGCTCGACCTCTGCCGTGGTCCGCACATGACGTCGACGGGTGCCATCGGCAAAGCCTTCAAGCTCACGAAGTTTGCCGGCGCTTACTGGCGGGGCGATAGCAACAATCCGCAGCTGCAACGCATCTATGGCACGGCCTGGGCGACAGAAGATGATCTCGCAGCGCACTTGAAGCAGATCGAGGAAGCCGAGAAGCGCGACCACCGTAAGCTTGGCCGTGAGATGGATCTCTTCCATTTTCAGGAGGAGGCGCCGGGCTCCGTGTTCTGGCATCCCAAGGGCTGGACGCTCTTCCAGACCCTGATTTCGTACATGCGCCGCGCCCAGCAGCGCGCTGGTTACGTGGAAGTCAATTCTCCCGACATGATGGAGAAGCATTTCTGGGAGCTCTCGGGTCACTGGGAGAACTACGGCGAGAACATGTTCACGACCACGCTTCCCGATGAGCGCGTGTTTTGCTGCAAGCCGATGAACTGCCCCGGCCACGTGCAGATCTTCAAGCATGGCCTCAAGAGCTATCGTGATCTACCTCTAAAGATCGCGGAGTTCGGCAAGGTGCACCGCTACGAGCCCTCAGGCGCGCTGCATGGGATGCTGCGCGTGCGCCACTTCACACAGGATGACGCGCACATCTTCATCACCGAAAACCAGATCATGGAGGAATGCCTCAAAATCAATGATCTGATGCTTTCGATCTACAAGGACTTCGGTTTCGAGGACATCGTGATCAAGCTTTCGACGCGCCCCGAGAAACGCGTCGGAGCCGATGACCTGTGGGACAAAGCTGAGAAGGCGCTCTCGGACGTTCTCGAGGAAGTGAAACGTCGCTCGAACGGCCGCATCAAGACGGCATTCCAGCCGGGCGAGGGCGCGTTCTACGGCCCCAAGCTCGAGTATGTGCTCAAGGACGCCATCGGCCGTGACTGGCAGTGCGGCACGACGCAGGTCGATTTCAATCTCGCGGGCCGCCTCGGCGCGTTCTATATCGATGAGCATTCCGAGAAGAAGACGCCGGTGATGATCCACCGCGCCATGTTCGGCAGCCTTGAGCGATTCACTGGCATCCTGATCGAGAATTTTGCGGGCCACTTCCCACTGTGGCTTGCGCCCTTGCAGATCGTCGTGGCGCCAATCGTGTCGGACGCCAATGACTATGCACTCGAAGTTGTCGAGAAGTGCAGCGCTGCGGGCTTGCGAGTCGAATCTGATCTCAGGAACGAGAAGATCAACTACAAGGTGCGCGAGCACTCTCTCGCCAAGGTTCCGGTGATCCTCGTCGTCGGCAAGCGCGAAGCCGAGGACCGCAAAGTCTCGATCCGCCGCTTGGGCTCGCAGGATCAGACGGTGCTAGGGCTGGAGGAGGCCGTGGCCTTATTCGGCGACGAGGCGACGGCACCCGATCTCAAGCGCGCCTCCATAGAGGCAGGCAAGAGGGCGTGATGTTCCTCTCTGTGCGATCCGGCTCATCTCGAGGCCTGCTCCCCGGACACATGGCGCAGGGCGTTGGGAAGGGACAGGCTGTATCGGACTACTTACGATGAACCGAACGGATCAGTTAGCCCCTTAACTCGCCACCGGCTTCCTGCGCAGTGATGGGCGGATTGGCGGCCGGACCGATGTCACAACCTGCAAACGGCGCGGCGCTGCGCGGCGCGTCTCTCCACGAAATCGAACGCCGATCATGCCTTTTCGGCGCCACACGACCTCGCAATCAGCTTCCAGGCCGTCGATCTCGACCAGGAGTTCGAAGGTATCGGGGACGAGTGTTGGATCGACTTCGAGGCGCGCACCCGCCTCGGAGATCTCGCGCACGGCGCAGGGCAGCGTCGCGTGGCGGTTGCGGAAGGTGATCACCCCGGCTTTGAGTTGCTTACGGCGTTGAGCGGTGCGCTGGTCGTTGGTCGGCATTTCGGATGTCGGGTGTCTCGAACGGCTTGCGGAACCGAAGCGGGCATCTACCCGAGCCGAGGTTAACGAGACCCAGACAAATTCACTCAACGATTTTAAGCCTTAACAGTCTACTACACGTCACTTTTGCTTCGCCGGCACGACCCGGAACGTGGCATGGCATCCCGTGCAGTTGCCGAGAATTGTTCCGAGATCGCGTAGGAGTTCGCTCCGAGGGGTTTTCTCGGCGGCCCTCGCAGCGAGCGCGTCGAATTTCTCGTGTGTGTCGAGACTCATGAGACTGAACGACATCGGAATAGCGAGCGCGAGCGCAGGATCGACATCGCCGAGGAGGGCCTTGCCGGACCTCAATGCGCTTGCTCGCACGCGATCCAGTCTGTTGCTCGCGAGCCCTTCCACGATACCCTCGACGCTCTTGAGGTAGGTGCGCATTCCTGAAAGGAGCCTCTCGCGCTCTGCGGCCATGAGAATGATTTTTTCGCGCGTATCGGAAACCGCCCGCGAATACGATGATCCTCCCGAGGCGGCCAAAGCGGCAAGAATGATGAGCAATCTGATCCACTTCGCTCGGGCTTCGAACATCGATCCCTCCGATGGATTAAGGGTTCTCCCATCAAACGCAGATTTGGCCGCTCGTGCGCTTGATCGAAATCAGACCTGAGGACAAAGTGCGCCGACATTTTTCGCCTAGCTCGCCCCTTGAACAGCCGCATCACGCGCGTCTGCCCTCGCCCAGCGTAAAGAGCCCGACGCCTGCGAGGACAAGGGCCGAGCCAATCGCGTCTACCCACGTAAATGGCTCGCCCAAGATCGCAATGGCGAGCCCGATCGTTACAACTGGCGAGACAGTCGAGATCATCGAGACAGCCTGCGGCGAGGTGCGCGCGATTCCCGCGTTGATAAGAAACGTCGGCAAAACCGTTGCGATGATCGCGCATCCGAGGGAGAGCCATAAGAAGCGGGACGAAGCCGCGAAATTGCCCCTGCCCGCGATCGCCTGATGAAGTACACAAAGCACACCCGCCCCCACGAGCGCAATCGAGGTAAAGAGCGCGCTTCCGAGCGGCGTCATGAATCGTTTCACAAAGATTTGATGGAGTGCGAACGAAATCGCTGCACCGAGCACCAAGAGCGTGCCGATGACAGTATCCCTTCCCCCGTCCGGCAGATCGGCGGCGAAGACGATGGAAAGCCCGAAGTAGGTGACGCCGGCCGCCGCTATTCCCGATGCCGTGAGCCGTTCGCCATAGAATACGGCGCCAATCAACATGACGAAGATAGGATACGTAAAGAGGACCAATCGTTCGAGTTGGGCCGTGATGAACATGAGCCCCGCAAAATCGAACTGCGAGGCGAGGTAGTAGCCGACGAACCCGGTCAGAATCGCAAGCCACACCTCGCGTGCACGCGGCGCCGGCTCGCCGCGCCTCACGCGCTTCCAATAGGCCCAGGCACCGACCGCCAGAAAGAAGGGCATCGCGAAGAGCATCCGGTAGGCGAGCATGAGCGCAGCATCGGCCTTGTCCTGAAATGCGAGCTTGATGAAGATCGCCTTGGTCGAGAAGAAGGCGGCCCCAGCCGCCGCGAAGGCGTAGCCGGACAGTCTCGGAGCAGCCGTCATTGCCTTGCGCGCACCCATTGCAAATTGTGGGCTTCGAGATCGGCGCCCTCCTTCTGCACGCCAGGTGCGAAGGGTCCATCAGCTCGCAGAGAACTTCTTGAGGTCTTTGGCTTTTCCACGTCCTGCTCCGGCCCGCGCAAATTGGGACTTGTAGGCCGCCCCAGTCTCGCCAGGAATGACCTTCATCCCTAGTGTTGTCTCAGGTGAAAGTCCAACTAAGCCTCACGGGATCGAAGAAATGACGCGCCAGGCCAGATGCCACACGAGTATGATTTTCCTGCTTTTGCCGCTCGTGATGGGAATCGCCACGGCGCAAGCCGAACCAGCCTGCGCGAAGAAATGCTACAAGGCGGAGACGTGCCCGATCATCGGCGACAAGTGCTTGTCCTTTAATTGGTGTTACGATCTCTGCGTGAGCAAGAACCATCCTGCTGCGCCAGAAAGTGGAAGCGGCTCGACAAAGCCAGCCGAGCCTAAAGCGCCACGCCCCGCCCCGGACACGCAGATCTGATCGCGGATCGCGGATCGCTGATCTCGACATCGCTCAGGGAGAACCCGCGCGCTGAGCTCGTCGGCACGATCGGTCGTGCAATTCGTGAGACATCCGAGAACATGGAGGGCGGTTGCCGTGCCGCCCTGGTTCGTCATGGGAACATGGCCCCTGTAATCCCCATCACGCAACACCAGCCACGCACGCTAGCGGCGCAAAAAATTGAGCTCGCAGATCGCCATCGCATTTCTACAGTCGATCTATTCCTTTTATGCCGTGGCGTTAAGAGCCGCGCCTGCGAGGTCATGAAGCGGCTTCCTTGGAGTATCGGTTGCGTGTCGCTAGGGACCAAGAAGACCAAGCACAAAATGGTCAAGCATTCTTAAAATCGAGGCAAAACATTTGCGCGCAAATGCAACGTATTCGCCCGGCTTGTTAACTCGAAATTTGACTATTATTTGAGTACTGTGCGCCTGCCTTGTGAAGAGGTGATCGACTGATCTCCTGGCACTCATCGCAGGCGTTTTGCGCGGGCGTCCCCGCGGTGTCGAGATTGTCGAGTTCTGGTTCGATGGAGCGTCCGAGAGTGATGAACTTAATGAGGGGTGCAGCTGGCGCGGTCGCCCTTTGCGTCTTAATGGCAGAGAGCGCCTTGGCAGACCGGAAAGGCGGCGCCATCGGGGATCAAGGTGCGATCCAGCCCGTACGCCCCCTCACGGCGCTTATCTCAATCAACAAGCAGCGCCTTTATGTGTACGATGCGAATGGCCTCGTGGTCCAGTCGCGCGTTTCGACAGGAAGCAGCGGCTACGACACGCCGAAGGGCATCTACAGTATCATCCACAAGAAGGTCGATCACGAATCCAATCTCTATGAAGGCGCGCCCATGCCTCACATGCAGCGCCTCTTGTGGAGCGGCATCGCACTTCACGGCGGAGTGGTACCGCGCTATCCCGCCTCCCACGGTTGCGTGCGCCTTCCCTATGACTTCGCAGAGTCATTCTACGCCATGACCAAACTCAACGACAGGGTCATCATAGCGCCCGACGTTCGGGCGCCGGTGAGCGTCTCCCATCCTCTCCTCTTCTCCGCCTTGCCGTTCGATTCCGAAGCGCTCGCTCTCGCCCGCAACCCAGCGCAAGGCGAATTGCAACTCGCGGTTATCACAGACGGCGAAAGGGGTTCTTTCGCTCGCCGGCCTGGTCGAACGCTTGAGCAGGTGATTGCGGAGCGCAATGACGAGCGCAAACGGCTCTTCTCGGCCGAGGAAAGGGCGAATTCGGAACTCGCCGCCGCTAAGGCGCGGATAGCTTCCTCGGAAGCGGCCGTGAAATATATGCAGGACATGCTAAAGAAAGCGCGCGCAGAGGAACGCTCGCTGGCCAAGGCGGTTTCACGCGCGGCGGGCCCTGCTTCGGCGGCGAGAGACAGTCTCAACAACGTCACGGAGCGGCATGAGGCGGGGCGAAAGAGCCTTCGCGCCGACCGGCTGATGGCGATCGAAGCTCACGTGGCGGAGGCCCGCGAGAAGCACGCGCAGGCAAGCGCCATCTACGAGGAAGCCAAAGCGGCGCATGCGACGGCGAAATCCGCCGTGGCCGGTTATGAGCGCATGCTTGCCGATGCGATAGCAAATACGAAACTCGCCAAGTCCGAGCTCACATTGCGCATAGCCGAGGAAGAGGCGGCACGGGCGGCGCGCGAATCATTCCAGCTCTGGGATCGGAATTTTCCAAAGCCGCTGTCGATCTTCATCAGCGCCAAAACACGCATGATCTCACTGCGCCAGGGCATGGAGCCTTTGGCCGAAGGACCTGTCACGATCGCCGAACCCGGTAAGCCGCTCGGCACCTACCTGTTCACGGCAACCGGCTGGCAGGACGATAGTCGAACTGGCCTCAACTGGAACGTCGTAGCCGTGAGCGAGAGAGGGGAAATAAGCCGTCCACGCGGACGCGACAGCGATGCCGAATTTCTTCCTCCCCCAACCAATGCAGCCGAAGCGCAAGCAGCCCTCGATCGCATCCTCACGATTCCCCCGCACGTGGCCGAGAAGATTGCCGAACTCGTGAAGCCGGGTTCCACATTCATCATCTCGGATTACGACATGTCGCGCAGCGAGACAGGCAAGGGCACAGATTTCATCGTTCAGATGCCGGAAGTGATCGCTCCCAAGTGGACGCCAGAGCTGTTGGCGATGAGGAGGAATGGCGGTCAGCCGGACGACTTTGCTTTTTACGACCCGGTCGTCGGAGGACCCATACCACCTGGAAAGCTCCAATATGCGCAGCCCTTTGGCTTGGGCAAGGGTGCGCCGCAGGAGCCGGCGAAGGAAGAGATCTACAAGCCTAACCCCCGCTGGTATCGTCCTTCGCTGTCGCGTCAGTTCGGATATAATTTCGACTGAACCCTCTTGACACGGAGCCGCGCCCCTTAACCGCGTCCGCGATAAGGGGGGACGTTTTGATCCGGCAGCCAGACGTCACGGCGCAGATCTCCCCACTGCCAGAAGACGTCGATCGGCATACCCCCGCGAGGGTACCAGTAGCCACCGATCCTGAGGTAATATGGCTCGAGCAGTTGAACCAACCGCTTGCCGATAGAGACGGTGCAATCCTCGTGAAATGCGCCGTGATTGCGGAATGAGCCGAGGTAGAGTTTCATCGACTTCGACTCGACGAGCCAATCCTTCGGCACATAATCGATGACGAGATGGGCGAAATCTGGTTGCCCGGTCACGGGACAGAGGGAAGTGAATTCGGGAGCGGTGAAGCGCGCCACGTACTGGGTGTCGGAATGCGGATTGGGGATGCGGTCGAGCACGGCCTTCTCGGGCGCATCGGGCAGCACCGTCTGGCGGCCGAGCTGACTAACGTCGTGGGCCTTGCGTGCCATGAATGCGCTCCTTTTTCATTCCGCAGCCTCCTGGCCGGTGGATTTTGGTCCAGTGTAAATAGCGCCCTCCAGGCAGCTGTCTCTCGAAACATGGATCTCGGCAAGTCCCGGCACGCGGTTTGAAAGCTTGTTCCAAAGCCACATCGCGATGCGCTCGAGAGTGGGCGCGCTAAGACCTTCGATCTCGTTCAAGAAGCGGTGATCGAGGGTGTCGTGGACATCCCTGAGGGCGGCGGCCAGATCTTCGAAGTGGACCACGTAGCCCGTCTCAGGCTGCGGCTCGCCGTCAATGACGATGCGGGCGCGGAACGAGTGTCCGTGGATTCGCGAATTGGGGTGTCCAGAGGGCGCGCTGGGTAGGAAGTGCGCCGCCTCGAACAGAAATTCCTTATAAATGCGCATGGCGCTCACATAAGACGTTTGCTTGCCCCGGGCAATGGGCAATTCCCTGACCGTATGTCTCAGGAAACGCGCTCGCCCGGCATTAAGGAATGCCAATCAGCTTGTGGGTCTGGAGCGAGAGCCGCCATTGGGGATGGCACTTGCAGTATTCAACGGCGGCGGCCGTGTGCTCGGCACGATTAGGTCCATCCATTGGCTGCAAAAAGCGGAAATTGAAGTCGAGCTCTTGGAGTGCCTCAGGCATTAGTTGGGGCTGGGGGAAGATAAGCTTCAGCTCGTCGCCGGACCACTGGACGAGTTTGGTGCCGGCCTTGGGGCTCACACAGATCCAGTCAATTTCTGCGGGGACGGGGATGGTGCCGTTGGTTTCGATGGCGATCTCGAAATCCTGCTCATGCAAGGCATCGATCAATGGCTTATCGACCTGCAGCATCGGCTCACCACCGGTGAGAACGACAAACCGCCGACTTGCCCCGCCCGTCCAAGCTCCGGCGACCGCTGCTGCGAGTTCGGCCGCCTGCGCGAATTTCCCCCCGCCCGGTCCATCGGTGCCAACAAAATCGGTATCACAGAAGGTGCACTCGGCTTCCGCCCGGTCTTTCTCGCGCCCTGACCACAGATTGCAGCCGGAAAATCGAACGAACACGGCTGGACGGCCCGCGTTCGCCCCTTCACCCTGGAGCGTGTAGAAGATTTCTTTGACGGTATACATGTCAAGACCACTAGGACTTCACTCGCTCCCATTCAAGGCCTCGGGAGCCATGAGACATCGCAGAGGGTTAAATGGCCGCTGAGCGCACCTATCGCTATTTCGATTTCGTCATGGTTGCATTCGTGGTCGTGCTCGTTTGCTCGAACCTCATCGGTCCGGCCAAAGCTGCGACCCTCAATCTTCCGATGATTGGTGCGGTAACTTTCGGCGCCGGAGTGCTGTTCTTTCCGATTTCATACGTCTTCGGGGACATTCTGACCGAGGTGTACGGCTACCGGCGGGCGCGGCGCGTCATCTGGACGGGCTTTGCAGCGCTTCTCTTTGCTTCCCTCATGGCTGCGGTCATTGTCGCTCTGCCACCAGCGCCGGGATGGGAGAACCA
This sequence comes from uncultured Hyphomicrobium sp., assembly GCA_964607855.1. Lineage (GTDB taxonomy): Bacteria > Pseudomonadota > Alphaproteobacteria > Rhizobiales > Hyphomicrobiaceae > CAZSNH01. Next base: position 16,395 of record CAZSNH010000009.1, read on the forward strand.
GAAGGCCTACGAGATCGCTTTCGGAAACGCATGGCGTGTCGCTGGAGCCTCGATGATCGCCTATTTCTGCGGCGAGTTCGTCAATTCGTATGTGCTCGCCAAGATGAAGGTTCTCCATGAAGGCCGCTTTATGCGAACGCGCTTTGTCGCATCGACGGTCGCGGGTGAGGCCGTCGACAGCTCACTCTTCTATCCCCTGGCCTTTTGGAACTCCGGCATCATGCCCAATGAACTCGTGACCACGCTTGTCGTCTCCCAGTTCGTCACCAAAACCCTCGTTGAGATCGCGTTCCTGCCGCTCACGACACGGATCGTGAACGCATTGAAGCGGGCCGAGAACGAGGACTTCTACGACCGGGACACAAACTTCAACCCGTTCGCCGTCAAGCTCTGAAGTCTCGGCGCTTTCTTATCGATGAGTTCGATTGCCGTGCGAACACCGGCTGGCTTTGCCGGAAGTTTATTGCCCATGGGAAACAGCGTAGCGAGAACGGCCAAGGCTGCGACGAGGTGAACCCTTCTCGTCAAAGATCGAGGGGAACCCGGCAGAAGCCCAGGATGCACGGAAGCGCCACGGGGCAGCATGAGTGCGTCTCTGAACATGTCTGGCGTTGCGCGGAGCATGGGCGGTTCTGCCGGAGTCCTCAAGACGGGAACACGATTGCTCCCGTGAAAGGACATTCGCGCAACCAGGCCTCAAACTGAAATACCGGCTCTCTATGCGTTCGATAGCCAGCGCGGCGCGTCCCACTTCAGCCCTGCCGCGATGCTTGCCATTTTTCCCATCCCTTGGCCCGCAACTGACACGCCGGGCAGGTGGCACATCCGTAGCCCCAAGGATGGCGCTTTCCGCGATCGCCGAGGTAGCAGCTGTGGGTCTCTTCGAGGACGAGGTTCACAAGAGCTGCCCCGCCGAGTTCGTGCGCCAGCTGCCACGTGTCCGCCTTGTCGATCCACATGAGCGGAGTTTCAATCGAGATGTTTCTACCCATGCCGAGCGAAATCGTTCGTTCGAGTGATCGTATTGTTTCGTTGCGGCAGTCGGGATAGCCGGAATAATCCGTCTCGCACATGCCTCCGACAAGCACCGGTATATCGCGCCGGTAAGCGAGGGCCGCGGCGTAGGTGAAGAAGAGAAGATTGCGCCCTGGAACGAAGGTGGAGGGGAGGCCCGCCGCCGTGATGGCGATTTCAGCTTCGCGCGTCAGAGCCGTTTCACTGAGCTGACCAAGCGCGAGCATTTCGATTAGGGTGTCCGTGCCGAGCCGTGCGGCCCACCGCCCGCTCAAGGCTCTCAACCCTGCGAGGACGCGCTGACGCTGAGCAAGCTCCACCCCATGGCGCTGACCATAGGCGAAACCGACCGTCTCGACATTTGCATAGCGCTCAAGCGCCCAGGCGAGACTGACCGTCGAATCCTGGCCACCAGAAAAAAGCACGAGAGCGTTTCCGGCGGTCATTTTGGCCTCTTTCCAGATCCCGTCCTACGGGGTAGCTCAACCTACCCTCAAGGGGCTTTGCCGCTGCTGCCCGAGACGCTACAAGGCGCCACTCAGTGACGGCAAGCAACTACGGCCGGCTGGCCTCAAAGTCATATAGGAAGCACCCATGACCGCAATCCTCGATATTATCGGCCGAGAGATCCTCGACAGCCGCGGCAATCCAACCGTCGAGGTCGATGTCGTC
>CAZSNH010000010.1:0-14998 GCA_964607855.1 uncultured Hyphomicrobium sp.
TCTGCCGCTGCAATGAAACGACGCGAATTTACTTGTCGGCGACCAATGTCCGTACCGGCAAGATCAAGGTGTTTCAGAATGCCGAGCTTTCCGCCAACACCGTCATGGCCTCCGCGTGCCTGCCCTACGTCTTTCAGGCCGTCGAGATCGACGGCGAGCACTACTGGGACGGTGGCTTTATGGGAAATCCGGCGATCTTTCCGCTGATTTACAGCGCCAAATCGGCGGACGTGATTATCGTCCACATAAACCCCATCGAGCGCAAGAAACTGCCGATGTCGTCGCCGGAGATATTCGATAGAATTAATGAAATCAGCTTCAACTCGTCGCTCATGCGCGAGATGCGCGCGATCGAGTTTGTCACGCGTCTTATTGATGAGGGCGCGCTGGATGAGAAGAAATATAAGCGCATGCGTATCCACTCGATCCGCGATGATGCCGAAATGGCTCAGCTCGGCGTTGCCACCAAGCTCAATCCGGACTGGGATTTCCTGTGCCGGCTGCGAGACGCCGGCCGGCGCAGGGCCGAGGAATGGCTGGAGAAGAACTTCGATCGCATCGGCCGCTCCTCGAGCGTCGACCTCGCTGAGGTCTTTCTCTGAGCTTACGCCAAACATGTGCGAGGTGCAGCGATGCCCCGAACCATCAGCGTAGGGCTGCGAAATATACTTGGGCATAACAGCCTCGCCGATCTTCCGAAGCGTGTTCGCGAGATCGTCGAAAAGGAAGATAGAACCAGCGAGCGATTGATCGGGTGGACGCAGCTGGCCATCGGCTGCATTTTGTTTGCTCTTTATCTTATTGCGCCTCGCCCGGCGGACGCGCCCATGTCCATGCATTCGCCCGTTTCGCTAGCCCTCTCGGCCTACATAACATTCTCTTTGCTTCGGATCTGGCTGATCAATCGGAACAAGACGCCGGACTGGTTCGTTGCACTTTCGATTGTTGCAGACATCGGCATCGTCATCGCCCTCATTTGGAGCTTCCATATCGAGTATCGGCAGCCACCGGGCTTCGCACTCAAGGCGCCGACCTTCGTCTATCTCCTGGTTCTCATTGTGCTCCGCGCATTGCGTTTCGAACCGCGATATGTTCTCGCAGCCGGCCTTGCCGGTGCTCTCGGCTGGGGCATTCTCACGTTCATGGCCATCAACAGTTCTGGTGAGGGCGCAATCACCAGAAACTATTCGGACTACATAAATGGCAGCCGCATTCTCATCGGCGCCGAGTTCGACAAGATCTTTGCCATCCTCATGGTCACTTGCCTCCTGGCCGTGAGTGCGCGCCGGGCTCAGCGCACGCTCGTCGCAGCAGTCCGGGAGGAAGCGGCGGCGCGCGAGATCGGCCGATTTCTATCGAAAGGCGTGGCCGATCAGATCGCGCGCTCGGAAGAAATCATAGAAGCGGGACACGCCGCCGAGCGCCAAGCTGCCATCATGATGATCGACATTCGCGGTTTCACACCCTTTGCCATGTCTGTTTCTCCGCAAGAGGTTGTTCAGATCCTGGTTGGGCTCCACTCCCAGATCATACCGATCGTGCGTGCCAATCACGGCGTCATCGACAAATTCCTCGGCGACGGCGTCATGGTGACGTTCGGCGCAACCACACCTCACCCGGCGTCGACGGCCAACGCCATGCGAGCCCTCGATCAGATCCTTGCAATGGCGCAGGACTGGCAAAGCTCGTTGCCGTCTCTGGGCATTTCCACGCCACTTCGCATCAATGCGGCGCTAGCCGCTGGCACCGTGGTATTCGCGACACTCGGCGATGGCGATAGGCTCGAATACACGGTCATTGGTGAAGCGGCAAATCTCGCGGCCAAGCTTGAGAAGCATAACAAGAGCGAAAGCAGTGTTGCTCTCGTTCCTGCCGATTCCTTTGCCCGCGCCATCGGGGAAGGTTATGAGCCGGATGGCCGCTTCGAACTCCGCCGCGGCCGCAGCGTGCAAGGCGTGAGCGGGCCATTGGATCTTTATGTGCGCCTTGCCTGAATGGAGTCCGCCATAGCCACTCGCTATCAAACGTGAACACAATCGATATTTCAAATCTGTGGTTCGATCGCGGCATTCTCCTCTCGTAAGGTGTCCTTCGAGGGCACCGCATGAAAATGGAGATACCCCCATGATTACCACCCCTCGCACACTTCTCTCTGCCGCGATTTTGGGAGCGTTCCTCGCTGGTTCGGCTGCGGCCAACGCCGGAGAATGCCCCGAAGGCAAAGTCACGACCAACGGTCAGACGGCTGGAGCGACCGCGCACAAGGACGTCACCGAGAAACTGCTCGGCCAGATCGATCTCTCCAAGGAGAAAATCGCTGTCGCCGGCCATCACTTCCGCATGCGCCGCCTCGACATCAAGCCAGGTGGCGAGGTTGCCTGGCACAGTCACACGGATCGGCCAGCGCTGATTTTCGTCGTCTCGGGCAGCGTCACGGAATATTCGAGCCACTGCTCGGTCCCCATTGTTCACAAAACCGGCGATCTTTCCGTCGAGCAGGGCGGGCTCTCGCATTGGTGGAAGAATACGGGCAAGGAACCGGTCGTCCTCATCTCGGCTGATATTGCCCAGGACCCGAACCAGCAGGGCATGTAAACCGCCGCCCCGCAGATCCCCGCTGCGGGCTCCCCGCGCCCTGCCGATTCCTCCCCGGCAGGGCGCCTTTTTCTCACGAGGCCATCCCATGCTTGCAACTGCACAAGCCCAATCAGCGGTCTTCGTCCGGCAATTGATTGTCGGACTGACCGCTTTTCTGACAGTTGTCGATCTCTTCGCCGCACAAGCCCTCTTGCCCTCTTTGACGGCCCATTACCAGGTGAGCCCCGCCGCAATGGGGCTCGCCGTCAATGCCTGCACAGTTGGGATGGCGGTTGGGGGACTGGCAATTGCACTCCTGAGCCAGCACATCGACCGGCGCCGCGGCGTACTGCTCAGTCTCTCGGCACTTTCCGTTCCAACGCTCCTTCTCGCGGTCGCTCCCGGCCTTTGGTCGTTCGCGCTTCTCCGCATCGTTCAGGGCCTCGCAATGTCGGCGGCGTTCGGATTGACTCTTGCCTACCTCGGCGAACGCTTTGAGGGGCAAGACGCCGCCGGGGCTTTCGCTGCCTACATTACTGGGAATGTCGCGAGCAACCTTATCGGCAGGTTCATTGCAGCAGCCACGGTGCAACATGCCGGCCTGGCTGCCAGTTTTGCCGTCTTCGCCCTTTTGAACCTCGTTGGTGCCGCTCTCGTTTATCGAACGATGGAGCGCCTTCCGGAGCAGCCGCAACATGGCGCCACGGGACAGCCCATGACGATGCAAACCTGGCGATCCCATCTTTCGGATTCACGGCTACGTCCGGCATTCGGGATCGGATTCTGCATCCTGTTCGCATTCATCGGCACCTTCACCTACATCAACTTCGTACTCGTCAACCCGCCACTCTCAGTCGGCATGATGCAGCTCGGCATCATCTATTTCGTTTTCCTGCCGTCCATTCTCACCACACCTCTTGCCGGTCACGTGCAGGAGCGCATCGGGCTTCATGCCTCGCTGGCGGGCGGCCTCATTGTGGCGTTGCTCGGGTTGCCGCTCCTTCTTTCATCGCACCTTGCGACTGTCCTCGCAGGTATGGTTCTCGTAGCTGCCGGAACGTTCTTCGCTCAAGCCATCGCCACGGGTTATGTGAGCCGAACCGCCACGGCCAACCGAGGAGCCGCGAGCGGGGTCTATCTCGCGGCCTATTTCTCAGGTGGGCTCGCGGGCAGCGCGGTCATCGGCCAACTCTTCGACAGGCTCGGGTGGAGCGCGGCCGTTCTTGGAATTGGAGCCTGCCTTCTCGTCGCAATCTATCTGGTGCGAAGGCTAGGATAGATAATTAGCCTCGCTCCCTCGTTCGAGAGGGACCAGGCTTTCCAAACACAGAGAAAAGGTTGCCATGTGTGACGCCGCATTCTGATCGCTCACATTCACATTCATAGATTCAGCGAAACTTGGAAACAACCGAAGCCCTATCTCGCAGAACGCGCGCATTGTCGGCCTTGGCGTCGCCAGCGGGAACGCCATCGATCTTGATATCCGGGTTGGACCAGATCGGTAGCCTCGGGCAGCCCCCGCAGCTATCCTTGTAACTCATCATCGTGCGCCAGTTCGTGCCGTTCACGAAGCCGTGGCCGTGCGGGTAGGGGTCCATGCTGTCGTCGAGGGCGAGATCATGCCGTGCGCCGATAAGATGTCCGATTTCGTGCGCCAAGGAATAGCTCGTAGCCGCGCACTCCTGGTGCACGACGGCGAATGAGCGGTCGGCTTCCGCCGCCACACGCGCCGCGAGACCGCATCCCACAGGATCGTGAACGACAAGAACGTTCACGTCTGCCTTGTACTTGTCACGCAGCGGATGCACTTCGTCAATCACGCCATCGTCCTTGCGGACCATGGCATAGACGTGCTCGAAGTGACCACCTTTTTCGACGTAGTCGGTCTGATAGGCGTGCACGAGCTTGATCTTGACGTCACTGACACCGCTTTCCCGGAGCGACTGATTGGTGTCAGCGACCGCGAGCGCGATGAGATCCTTCTCGATGTCGCTGTAGCGCGCGGCGGCGGCCTTCGTGTAGGCCACCATGAGAGTGATCTCCGTCGTCTTCGACCGCTTGCTGTTCTTCTTTGCTGACCTCCGCAAATGCTTCGCGCCCGTGGGGTCGGTCTTGCGAACTATCGTGCGCACACCACGATCAATTGGCGCGTCTTCGAGGTTCCTCAGGTTCGAACGGTCCGGACGAAGCTCATGCGAATCGGTCCCTACTGCGTCTCTGGCGGCGTCTTCCATCTTCATGGCGTCGCCCTGCTTGACCAGGGGATCATCCTTCATATTCATTTCACGCATCTTGTTTGCACTCATGGGTGCGTGCTCCGGCGGCAGTCCATCCGGGGCAAGCTCGACGACGCCGTGCATACCCCCGCCCATGCTCTTGATCGAATACATGTGGCCCTTATGGCTGATATTTCCTGTAAGGCGCCCGCCGGGCCAGCAAACCAGCGTAACGGGCTCGCCCGTTCCTTCGATCGTGCCGTGCCAGATATAGCTATCGCCCTGCATCTCGATGTGCTTGCGCCGCACGGTGATGGAGAGGGCCTCGTTCAATGGAATGACAATGGTTGGGGCCGGATCACCCTTGGCGGAGCCATGCATGTCCTTTGTCAGGGCGTACTCGAGCATACTTGGCTTGGGAAGCGCCATCATGCTCATGCCCATGGCTGCTTTGCTCTCCATCGCATCGTTCATCATGCGCTTCTGGTCTTCGGTCATGGGCGCGCCCTTGTCGGCCGGCGCAAGAGTACGATTCCAACTCGAATCGAGACGCGTGACGACAACGCCCTGGCGGGCCGCTTCCTCGATCAGGCGATCGACATGCTCCGGCGGGACGTTCCAGACTTCGGACTTCGTCATCTCCAGGGCTTGGCCGGTGGCTTTGCCGGCAAGCTTTCTGAGCTTCTTGTATTTCGAGGAGGACTGGGGTGGCAGCTTCTCCATGATGAGACCGACCGCAGGCTTAGAGTCGTCGGCCCAGGCCAAATTTCGAGGGGCCGCGGAGCCCACTAGCGAAATAGCGAGCACGAAGGTCGCCGTGCCCATACGTAATGCGTATGCAAATTTCATCATGGGACGCATCCCTTTCTGGAGCGCAACGGCTAGTGCGCTGGCTTCGATCTCAAATCGTCCAGAATTTTCCGCCAGGCGCTGCCCGGCTCGAAGCTGTCACCGGCTTTGCATGAATCGTAGACTGCGAGCGATTTCCGCATGGCGTCAACAGCCTCCTCAGAACTCACGGAGTGGACAAGCTTTGCGAAATCGCCAAGAAAGGTTTGATACCCGGTGGCGCATTCCTGCCGATCGACTGCACTTCCACCAACCAGGAGCACGCCAGCCGCTGTTGCAGCGATCATGGTATGAAACATGGGCCAACCTCCAAGCTAAGGAGCGCGGGCACCCCAGCCACACATACCGGAGAGCCCGCGCAAACGGCACGAAGCGAAGTAGTGCCGTTACTTCGTCGCCTTCTTAGCGCCCTCTTCGAGCTCGGCGACAAGGTTCTGCCACACGCCGTAGGGGCCGAACTCGTCACCAGCCTTGCACGCAGCATAGGCTTCCGATGACTTGCGGCCGGCTTCTGCGAGCCAGTTGGCGCTCATGTACTCGAGGCCCTTCGCCATCTGGGCAAGAAAGGCCTTGTACTCGGTATCACAATCGCGCTTGGCGGCAAGAGCAGTGCCACCTGCGAGAAGTAGTGCCGCAGCCGCTGCGGCCAGGGTCATGTTGCGCATAGATCTGATCCTTTCGATGTTTTCCAAGGACAACAGTTTGTTCTCGTCGAACCGGGTGCATTCCGGGACGATCGTCAAATCAGAGACTGTGTGGGTCTCGCAGGGAATTACGCGGCAGCTCAGTTCGGGTTTCGACAATATTTTTTTGTGACAACCTGAAACTTTTCTCGGCCCGCATTTCCGCGAGATTATTGAGGCTCAACTCTGCCGGGGCCGATCATAATGTCAATCGGTCCCGGCATTGGGTCTTCGTACTTAGTTGGTCGTGCCCTTCTTCGTCTGAGCCTCAAGCTCAGCGACCAGGTTCTGCCAAACGCCATAGGGGCCGAACTCGTCGCCGGCCTTGCATGCGGCGAAAGCTTCGGACGACTTGCGGCCCGCTTCGGCGAGCCAGTTGGCGCTCATGATCTCAATTCCTTTCATGTATTGAGCGAGGAAGGCTTTGTACTCTGTATCGCAATCGCGCTTGGCCGCGAAAGCGGTGAACGATCCGGCAAGAGCGAAGGCCGCGAGGGTAGCGAGGATGATCTTCTTCATTTGAGGTCTCCAGTGTGTCTGTGTGCTTGAGATGTTGATTTGGACCGCTTCGGCGATCGGCATTGTGTGAGGCCGCCTCGGTTGAGCAAAAACCTATCCGGCTCCGGCGGGCTTCTGAAATGCCGTCTGAATCTCGTTTCGATAGCTTTCCGCTATCAGCCCCCGATCGCGCGGTGTTGACCCGCCGCATAAATCAACCCCCAGAAAATTGTGAACGCTAACCAAACCCGGTCGCGCTTGATCGGCTTCAGGGACGAACCCCGAAAGCCAGCCGATCGTTCTCAAGATCTGCGTCCAGCTAAGGAAAAGACCCCGCGTGGGCCAGCGGAAGATCCCCCCTCCGCAGTGCGGGAAATCGTGCTATTTGCCCGCAGCAGCGGCCTGAGCCGTTTCAGTCCGCGTCATGCCCGCATCATCGCGGGGCCTCAACAAGGCCAGGCTAGGCACGCTTCTCTTCGAAGTCTTCAGCCTCAGCGAAACCGAAAATCGGAGACCGATGCTCGACAATCCGCTTCGGGCGAGCCGACTGAGGGATGCGATAGACTGTTACTTGGAAGAGACCGCAACCGAAAAGTTGCAGATCGCTCTCTTCGGAGCCGGCACGGGAGCCGCGCCCCCTTCGCCGCTACCGACGAACCAGAGATCGCTTTGCTGCCACCTTCTCGCGTGGTGCTCGCCCCGATCTCCGCGACGGCGCATTAAGCTCCCTCTGCGCAAGCCTCGGCTATGGTCAGCCAACTCAACCGCTACGCGATGAAGCAGATAACCCCCAAGTCGCACCTATAAATCGTTCCTGGAGCAACATATCTCTTCAATTGTTCTATGAGCCTGGAACCCTCGATGCGGTGATCGATTTCGCGCGTAATTGGTACTAAAGTCATCCAAGCGAGGAAGCCGCAGCATGAAAGTAAGGCTCTTCAAGAATCGGACTGATGCAGGCCGAAAACTGGCGAGCTTACTGGCGCGCCGTGAGTTCAAGAACCCCGTCATCCTTGCGCTGCCCCGTGGCGGTGTGCCCGTAGCCGCCGAGGTGGCCCGCCGACTCAACGCACCTCTCGACCTCGTCATGGTGAGAAAATTAGGCTGCCCGGGCCAGCCTGAGCTGGCGGTGGGAGCGGTTGTCGACGGAGAGAAGCCGGAGATCGTGACCAACGATGCAATCATTCGTGAAACCGGCACGCCTCAGGACTACATCGAGCAGGAGGCCAGGCGGCAACTCGCAATCATTGAGAAACGCCGCAAGCTCTGGCTCGCCGGCCGGCCTCGCGTTCAGGTGGCGGATGCGACCGCGATCCTCGTGGACGATGGCATTGCTACAGGCGCAACGGTTCGCTGCGCGCTCCATGCTCTGCGGCGGCAGCAGCCGCATCGGCTTGTGGTCGCAACGCCTGTGGCACCTTCGGATACTGTGAGATCTCTCGAGACTGAGGCCGACGAGGTGATCACGCTTGAGACGCCGGAACCGTTTGGCGCCATCGGCTTATTCTACAATGATTTTACCCAAGTGAGCGACGGCGAAGTCAGCACTATTCTCGACGCCTTCGCGACTCGTCCGAAGGCCCGTTCCTAGGTCCATTACTGAAAAGCGCCCGCTGATCAACCTTACGACCTGCCGAGCACCAAAAGGCCTTCCTCAAGATAATCACCAAGCAGAGGCATCCCAAGAAGATATCCTGCGGTTCTCTTATTGTGGGCCGCGGCTGCTTCCTGCCTGAGGCTCGCCCAGTCCTCGATCGTGCCGTCCCCGCGGCCCAGCCAAGCCAGCGCCACGAGATCGATCTGCTCGTCCTCGCTCATCGCCCCGATGAATGAGGCCAGTTCTTCAAAAACCGGATCATCAGCGTGCTCCTCGAGCACATCAGTCATGTTGTCGTCTATGGCATTCGACCCCGAATTCTCGTCGGTGCCAATGTCCTTCACGTCGAATTCTCTGGCCTTTAAGATGACGAACTCAACCTTGTCTTGCGAGATCGTCAGGGGCGGAACAATTTCGATTTCGTCGAGATTCTGTTTGGACATCTTAGTCATCACACAACCTATCCGGACCAGCCATTTCAAGCCTATTTCAATCCATTGATCTAGCCGTTGAGCCTCGTCAACGCTTCAATCCGGCAATCGCCCCGCCCCGAGCGGGGGGTCCGATCAAAATCACCCGCATTTCCGGGCTTTTCGCCCGATTCGCGGCCTTAGTAGAAAAATAAAGAAGCCAGAGGCAGGTGAAAGTTGGGAGTGGCCGGGCGCCAGCTGCGGCATGAGCCGAATTGCTCCAACAAAGGTCACACACTGCCCGTGCGCTACGGCGTTACCGCAACCGGCTTTGGCTCAAACTCCGAATTGAGCGCCTTGAGCAGGCGAGCGTCGCGACCATAAATGTCGCGAAAAAAATTTGCGTTGCCGCCTAACTGCGGGTCTACCGTCCAATATAGCAGGAGAACGGGAAGCGGCTTTGGCAGGCTCACCTGGGTGAGCTTGCCTGTTGCTACAATGCTATCGATCTTTGCGCGATCCCATCCGAGACGATTGCCAAGAATGATCTCGGCCATCTTGAGCGGATCTTCGACGCGAATGCAGCCGTGACTGAACGTCCGGTCTGCCTTGACGAACAGCCCTCGCCCGGGCGTGTCGTGCAGGTAGACCGAGTACTTGTTTGGAAATAGGAACTTGACCAGTCCCAGCGCATTCGTGGGTCCCGGGCTTTGAACGACGCCGAACGGGAACGTGGCGGCCGTCCACTGCGACCAATTCACGGCCGAGGGATCCACGGTGGTGCTACCGTTCGTCAGTCTGTAGTTGTGGGCCGCCAGGTATCCCGGATTGGCGCGCGCCTTGGGAAAAATCTCATTACGCACAATACTGCGCGGCACGGTCCAGTCCGGATTGAAAACGACATGCTTTATCTGCTCGGTGAAGATCGGTGTTTTGTGATGGTTTTGGCCGACGATAACCCGCGTACTCCAAGCGGCCTTTCCTTCAAGAATGATGCGTAGATAATAGCCGGCGACGTTCACGATCACCATTTCATCGCCGATCGTTCGCAAGATCCATCGCGCGCGCTCCATGTTGACTCGGATCTGCTCGATTCTCTGCTGAACAGAAACATTGAGAGCTTCCAAAGTTTGTGGCCCGAGTGTTCCGGCTGCTTCCAGTCCATGGCTGGTCTGGAAGCTGCGCACTGCCGCGGCAAGCGGCTCGTCGAAAACCTCCGATTGAACGTTACCATCGTCCTGGTATTCACCCGTGATCGCAAGGCGCTTACGCAAAGCGGGAATGCGCGGATCTGTTGCGTCCGGCTTCAGGACCGGGCCAGGCGGGACCGCTGGCCAACCGCCCATCACTTCATATTGCGTGTACTTCTGAAGGGTGGCCTTCAGCGATTTGTAGAATGGGTGGGCGAGCTTTGTCTTTTCGATGAGTTCGCCGATACTTCCATTGGAGAGGGCATCTGCAATGATCCTTGTGGGCTCGTCCGATAGCAAGGGCCGGGCAAAGTTCCAATTTGCATCGAGACCGTTCGGGCTGACCTTGCCGAAGTAAAGCTGGTAGAGCAACCGCACCAGCGTATCACTGAGAATTATGTCTCTGTCTATGGCGGCGGCGTCCTTGTTGCCGGGCTTGGAAGGCTCAAAATCGGCGATGATCTTGTCGTGGAAGTCGGCCGAGAGAAGGCCGTCCTCCCAACTTCTCCTCACTGCCTCCTTGAGCGAAGCAACGTTGGCGGCATTACTCCAGACGAGCTGGGCACCCGCGGCTTGATAAAGCTGTGGCAAGAACGTGTAGCCGGCAATGCGGGCTCCCGCGATGACGCGGCCTTCGGGCGTTGCCAGTGCATCGAGACGCGCCTGAAGCTCGGGAAATGAATTGACCGGATCTGCAGAAGGCGACTGCGCCCCGGCTTGCTGAGTGCAGACAAGAAACGCAGTTGCGATCGCAAGGAAAGGGTTCAACTTGCGGCCCCCGACGTGCCGGAGAAAAGTGCTGTTGCACCTGAGACCTGACGAGAAACCGGCGTTCGCAAAACTCATCAGCATTTCTGGGGGTCCCCACCTATCCCGATCCAACTATAGGTCGGTCATAATCTGCCAGACCTCTAGGGAATTTCCTAGATCCGCAATCCCGCTCGATGTCCCTGCATCAAGGCATCGGCGGCGCATACATGAGCCCGCCATCGCGCCATAGAGCGTTAGCTCCCCGGACCATCCCGAGCGTACTCCCCTTGCCCACATTTCGGTCGAACATCTCCGCATAGTTTCCGACGGACCGGATGACGTTCGCGACCCACGTGGCTGACAAGCCAAGCCGAGTGCCGAGCTTGCCGCCCTCATCAATGAGACGTGCCTGCTCGGGCGACAATTGCGGAGCGGCTCCTTTCGACAGTAGAGCCTGGGTGAGCCCAATCTCCTCGGCGTTGAGCAGAGCGGCCAGAACCCAGCGGACGATATCGCCCCAGCCCCGATCACCCGAGCGCACCACCGGACTGAGAGGCTCTTTTGAGATTGTCTCTGCGAGAACCATATGGTTCGTTGGCTCTTTTAGAAGCTGCAGCTCGCCAAAGAGTGCACTCCGATCCGCCGTATGGGCGTCGCAGGCTCCGCCTTCGTAAGCCTCGAGCGCCTCCTTGCGATGGGTAAACTTTAAGAGTTCGACCTGCAGCCCTGCTCTCGCGAAAAAAGCCTCTGCATTGCGTTCGGACGTCGTCCCGCTCAAGACGCAGACCTTGGCGCCCGAAAGCTGGTTGGGACTGGACAGTCCGAGCTCTCGCGGCACCATAAAACCTTGACCATCGAAGTAGAGCACTCCCGGAAAAATCACCTTTTGCTCGATCTCCCGCTGCATGGTCCAACTGGTATTGCGCGTGAGGACATCCACCTTGCCTTCGGTAAGCGGCTTGAAGCGCTCTCCAGGGCTCGTCGGGACGAGCCGCACTTTGGAAAAGTCACCCAAAACGGCAGCGGCTATGGCCTTGCAGAAATCGATATCGAGCCCGGCCCAGACGCCCTCGGCCGCCTGGAAGGAGAACCCTGGGATTCCCTCGCTCACTCCGCATGTTACGACGCCCCGCTTTTTCACCTCATCCAGCGTCGCCCCCTGCGCGACTGTCGCATGGTATAGGATGGCAGAAACGAGAGCGGCGATAACTCCACTCAAGATGCGTATGTGCCGCCCGACATTTCGGAAGTTGTCCACGCCGCAGTGGGCCGGTTCTATTCTAGTCACAATCTCTCACTCTCATTAGCTGCTGGCATTTGAGGAAAGTTTCCGTAGCAGACTTGCGTCGAGACCCAAGGGGTCGGGACCGAAAACGACAGTACCGTCGGAATCGAGCCACACCGTCGAATAAAGAAAGACGACCGAGATCAATCGCGGTGCTGTGAGGCGTTGGCTGCCGGACGTTCCAGACGAAGGCGAAGGAGGCATAATGCCGAGCCGTTGCAGCAGTGCGGCGGTCTTTTCGGTCGGACCCGAAATGGCCACACAGCTGGGCCAAAGGTCGCGCGGAATGGGAATTTTGGGCTCTTGAGCGGGGCGGCCGTGGATCGACACCGCGCTATCGTCTTTGAGCACAATTCTAAACATGCCAAGAAGGTTCGAGTTTCCCGGAGCCTGTTCCACAAAGAAGGGGAAATTCGCCTCAGAGTAACTCTTCCAATCAACACCTTCAGTCGCTGCAGCGCCACCTTCTGCCCGGATGACAAGGCTCGGATCCAACGACCCCGGCTTTTTCTGCAACGCAGGCAAGATGTAGCGGGCTGACAGGCTTCCTGCGAAACTGAACGAAGGCGCCAGCTCGACGGAGGTGATGGTTGAATCGAACGCCGGGTGTTGCTGGCACCCTCGATCGGCCTTAATCGAAAACTGCTCCGGTCTAGCGTTTGCTTGGCGCAGATCGAGTTTCCCGGTATTGGAGTTGATGACCCACAGCTCCCCTTCCATATAATCTTCAAACCATCGCCATCGCTCGAGATTGGCCTTCAACTGCGCGATCCGGTCGGTGACGGGAATATTGAGCGCGATGAGAGTTCTGCGGTCCACGATGCCAGACTCGCCCAGATTGTGCTGGCGCTGGAATCGCCGCACAGCCTCTGCAAGAGTGGCGTCAAATGTGTCTGCGGGCGCGACCGAGGAGCTAAGATGTCCCGTGATCTGCAGACGCTGCCGAAGATCTGTAACGCGCGGGCCGGAAGACCCCTCCTTGAGATCCGGCCCAGGACGCAACGCCGGCCATCCACCCCGCTTGTGGATTGAAACGTACTCCACGAGTTTTGAGCGGATCGCCTCGTAGTCCGCCTGCTTCGGTTCGAGTCTTGGCAAGATCGTAGAGAGTGGTTCCCCCTCGGCAACCATCGCCAACACATGGTCCGCGTAGATAAAACGCTCCAATGAGCGCCGATGAAGCATGTCGCGATAGAGATAAATCTGTCCGAGGCGCAGGTTCTCCGCAGCCACGATGAGCTGCGCGCTGAATGTGAGCTCGACCAGCGCCAGCAGGCTCGCGTCTTGACTCTGTAGAGCCTGTTTGCGGGTTACGAGTCGCGAGACGCCGCCTTCCATGTTCACAAGCCCCGAGGACGTCAACGCAGAGAGGACGGCGATCAATTCATCGGCGCGCGCGGATTCTAGCCAGAGCAATCGCGCCTCGGGCTTGACGTAGTAGCGTTCGAGCTGATCGGCTTTGGAGCGAACATCGAGAGGAAGCCCGGTTTTTCTGCCAAGGAGCGCCCGTACGTCCTGCAGGACGTAAGCTTTGTCGGGTGTTTGCGCGAAGAGAGACGCCGCTTCTCCAAAAGACCCAGCGAGAACTGCGGAGAGCGCCAGCACAATCATCGGATGGACGACTGAAAATCTGCGTCTACCGCGGCCAGGCGCTGTCCAATCAGCTTTCACGGACCTCTTGACCTCAACGCATATCCTCAAGCGTCTCCAGCATGAAATGATCGAAACTATCGACGCGTATCAGCCCCAGACGCGGAAACTCGATGTCTGTAACCACATAAAGCGTCACCGCAAGAGCGCCAGAAAAAATGATCATATGCACCGAACTTCGCGATTTGGCCGCTGCCATTGAGAATCCCGCCAACAGCGCTCCGCCGAGAGCCAAGCCAAACAGCATTATGTAGATGGCCTGAGGCGGATGCCTCTCATTGGCACCACTACGAAGCACTGCAGCTTCCAAAACGTGATTGATTGCGGGAATGACCAGAACACAGGCCGTATTTGAAGTCCCGGGCGGGCAAGCTGCGACGGCTTCTTGCCAAAGTTCTTTCCGCAACGCCGCGATCTTGTGCTGCACGTTCACGTCATATACAGCACGATGCTCCCAGAATGAAAAATCTAAGGGCTTCTCGTAGAATTCCAACCGCGCTTCCACGTAAGCTCTGAGTTTGCCCCTGACCCTGTCCCGCGACACGGCATCGAAAAGGTCAATACGATTGTAGGCCGTAGAGATCGCATTGGTCTCCTGCAGGACCAATGTCCGTCGCTCATCGAATCGATGCAGGGCACCCGAGATTGCAAATGCAAGGAGCAGGCCCAAAAGCGCAAAGATGGCGCTCTCAATAGCATTCAATCCAGGCATTTCGGTCGTGCCCAGCTGCTGCAGATAGCTCCTTCCAAGATTGCGTCCAATGTTGATGAGTAAGATGGCACCGGCGAAGATGAGGAAGGCGATGCCAGCGGCGAATAGAATGAATGTCATGGAGCTAAAGAACTCTTCCCAGGTCAACGGAGGCCTCCCCAATCTTTTAGCGCGGCAGTGTTGGGCTCGCTAGTGATTGCTCCATACACTCGCCGACCAATGGCGTTCGCATAGGTATACCTGGCAAGATTTCCGTTCGACGCAACCGGAAAGGACGCTGCGAAGTCGAAAAGAGAGAGTTGTTGGACTGGCCGCAATGCTCGTTGTGCCCTGCTGAAGATGGTTAATGCGATCGCCTTGCGGTATCGGCTTTAAGAGGTTCGCTGTCGAAAAACTCTTGGAACCGAACCGCCCGGAGCGTCGCGGATGGCTCAACGAGCTGAGGCGCCATCCAATCCCATAGGTACTCAGTTCCGGAATTTGTTGGCGCAAAAGCGGCTGTCCCAGTCACTTCGATCTTCGGCGCCTTCAGGACACTAGCGGAGTGATGTGTATCCAAAGTGCGATGTGGCCCGTTTCAA
>CAZSNH010000010.1:15008-18070 GCA_964607855.1 uncultured Hyphomicrobium sp.
TCGCTGCCGCTGAGCGGTATGACGTAAGCGCGCGCCGCGGAACCGAGAATCGCTGGCCACGAGTTCATTGGCGCAACGGATAGCGCAGTCGAAAGACCGTCTGCTAGTGTCGCTCGAGCGGTGGCCACCGTTACGCTGCCGACTTGCTGCACTGGCGCGCCCGTTCGCGGATCGAGGATGTGAGGAAAACGTTTGCCTCGATCGAAGCTGTAGCCATATCCGCCAGACGTCGCGAGAGCGCCTCCGGCCAACGGCAATTCCTCGAGAATGGATGAGGGTTGCACAGGATTAGCTATCCCAACCTTCCAGGCGCCTCGGTCTCTCTTGGCTCCCAATGCCAGCTGCTCGCCCATGTTGATGAGCACGTGCTCGAAGCCGCGCGCGCGAAGGAGCTCGCCCACCTTGTCGGTGATGTAGCCCTGGGCAATACCATTCAGCGTCAGAGCCATGCCGCGCTTCTCAAAGATGATGCTGCCGGCTAGGATCGAGACGTTTCTCCAGCCGGTGAGCGCAAGCGCATGCTCAATCTCCGCTTCTTTGGGACCGGCCGGATCGGTGTTTCGATCGCTGAAATGCCGGTGGTAGAGGCTCCAAAGCGGTTGGATCGTAGGGTCGAATGCCCCATCGGTACGCGCGGCCAGAGCAAGGGCCTCGGCGACAAGGGCGCGCAGTTCCATTGGCGCATCGTCAATCCGGCCCTCGCGATTGAGGCGGCTGAGAGCGCATTCGGCCCGATGGAGACTGAAGATGTCCTCCAGTCGCGCAACTTCGGAAAGACATGCCGCGATGGCGGACTTGGCTTCGGCTTCATCGTCATGCTGCAAGGTGAGTGTCGCATCGGCACCGAGAGCTACGCCGCGCCAGGTGAATGTCGGGGTGTCTTGAGCCAGGGACAAGCGCGGAAGGAATCCAGAGCCTGCCGCAGCTGCCGCAATCGCAATGAAGCGCCGCCGGCTGCGATCGACGTCATGGTTTCTGGATACCGTCATGAACCGCTCCGGCTTTCCAAGTTCGATCCTGTCGAGGCTTCCGACATCAGTGCGCGCCGAGCGTCGGCGTATCCCGCGACCTCTCCACCGTGTACTTTTGCAAATGCCTCTGCGGCCGAACGATCCTTGAAGGGGACTGCCTCGCTTCCTCCCATGCCGGAGGCTTTCGAGCTGCCAATCACATAAAGAGCGCTAGCGGCTTCGATCCAGGACCCAGGCGCAGGTTTCTCCCAGGTTCCCTGCGCCATGTCGTTGACCCAGAACCCGGCAATCTCCCGGTCGCTGACGATCTCCTGCTCGACGTAGGTCAGCGCATCGCGCACGGAGGAGAACCACAGCGGCTCCGTCCACCCCTTGGGGAGGATCTGACCCTTGGGTCCCTTATGCTCGGAAAGCGTCATCTGACAGAAGTAGCCGGCCGCGTTTGGCCCGGGTTCGCGTGGAACCGCAACTATAGTTTCTTGGCGTCCGCAGGCGGCTAACCCGAGACCAAAGAGGAAGCAAAAAAAGATGAAGCGTTTCATGCTTCTCTCCTGTTGAACACGGTGGCTGCGGCAAACAGCGGTAGCACAATCCATGCACAGAGCGCCGCCAGGAGCACCGCTGGCGGAAATTGCGCCGACGCCGATACTCCCCCCATGCCGGAAATCCTGCGTACGTTCTCGAAGGCCGTGAGATTGAACAGCCGATACGCATCAGCCGGATTGAGCAAGAGAAGGCTCGGAAAGAGATCGGCGCCAATGCCCCCCTTGCTCGCCACGAGCATTCCCATCAGCACGAGATCGTAGACGATGACGAAGAGCAGCCAGAGACCGACCGCAAGACCAGCGGCTGTACTGCGTTCGGTCACGACAACACTGATCAGGTAGGCGAGTGAGAGAAATGCTAGGCCAAGGAGGACTGAGCTGAAGAGAAGCCCGGCGAAGGCCCGCCAGCTCTCGGCGTCGGTATTTCCCGTCCAGGCCGCCGCCGCACCTGCAGCCCCGTAACCTATGAGAGTGGCAAATGCCAGAATCGCGGTGTGCCCCAGAAACTTGCCGAGCAATATTTCAAGCCGCGAAACGGGATAGGTCAGCATCAGAAGCAGACATCCGCGCTCGGCTTCGCCTACGATCGCATCATAGCCGAGAAGGAAGGCGATGAGCGGAATAAGGAAAATCGTAAGGCTTGAGATGCTGACCACGGTAACGGCTAGCGGTTTCACGTCGAGAAGGCCGGTTGGTGTCGATCCCAGAAACGTGAGCGCGAAAGCCAGTGCCGCGAGGACTACGGTCGCGCCCGCTACCCATTTGTTGCGGAGGCCATCCCGAACTTCCTTTGAAGCGAGCGTCAAGATGCTACCCATGGCCTTACTCCCTGTCGCTTGCCGCCGAGATCGGCCGGCCGCTGTAGTGGAGGTAGAGATCGTCGAGACTAGGCAGACGCACCTCGAGGTCCGAGCACAGGTCACCGAAATCGGCCAACGTGCGCAGAAGGGCCATTTTGCGGGAGGGCGGACAGTCGATGTCGATAAATGAGGTGTCCGCACCAAGTGTCTTTTGGAATGCTCCATTGAGCTTAGTGGCAATTGCGCGGGCATCGCCCTTCACCCTCACCGTAACCGGCAATCCCGCTTCGCTGCGAAGTGTATCGAGATCCCCAAACGCCGCGAGATGACCATCGCGTAGAATGGCGGCTAGGTCTGTCCGCGCCTCGAGCTCGGTCAAAATGTGTGAAGAGAGCACCACGGTGGTTCCAGACGCCGTCAGCTCACGAATGATCTGAAAGAATTCCTGCCTTAGAACGGGATCGAGGCCGGTCGTCGGCTCATCAAGGAGAAGGAGTTGCGGCTTCCCCAGAAGCGCTTGGGCAAGACCGAGACGCTGACGCATGCCCTTCGAATACGTGCGCACGCGCCGGTCGGCGGCGTGCATCAGTCCAACGCGCTCGAGAATCTGCGAGCCTTTGCTCACGTCCACGCCCTTGAGCCGGCCATAGAATGCAATCGTGTCGAACCCCGTTAATTCATCATGGAAGGCGACGTTCTCTGGAAGGAAGCCCAGCTTCTGGCGGAAGCTCTTGTCGGCTGTCGCC
>CAZSNH010000011.1:0-13439 GCA_964607855.1 uncultured Hyphomicrobium sp.
GAGAAGGCAGGTGACGACCTTGTCGGTCGAATCGGTATGGATGCGCCCGTCCTTGGCCTGAGCCTGCCCGCGCACGGTAATCATGAGCGGCAGCTCGGTGAGGTCGACGTTGAACTTTCTACTCAGGATCTCGGCAAGCTTCGGTGCCCTGATCTCATCGATGAGCTTCGCAAACGAGGGCCCATATGCCAGAGCAGAGAGCGGAAACACCCCAGGCTTGGTGATTTGCGGAAAGTCCTTTTGAACGGCCTCGAGTTCGCCCATCTCGAAGACGTTATCGACGGTAAAAAACTCAAATGGCTCTCGCGAGACGGCTGCCGTCTCGATCACATTGAGATTCATGCCCTTACACTCCCCCAATTCCACCGCGCGCGAGTGGATGTCGGCCCTTCACCCACCAGGGCGATCCCCGGCGCGACTCGCGCCCTTGCAGAGGCAAGCTATGTGTGAAGCCCGAACACGACTTGACCTAGAGCAAAAAAAAGAGGGCGCCGGCGATTGGTCACGTCGAGCGGCAAACCGGACTCCGGCACAGGGCAAGAGGCCCGCGACAGGATTCTCCATTCATGGATTGGAATCGAGGGCGCCCATCACATCAGCCCGGAAATGGAACGACCTTCTGGCACTGCCGTCCAAGGCCATCGATCGAGAGCTCCATGACGTCACCAGGCTTCAGATACTGGGGGGGCTTCATGGCCGATCCCACACCCGGCGGCGTACCGGTCGTGACGACGTCACCGGGCTCGAGCACCATGAATTCGGTGACGTAGGCCAAGAGCTTCGGAATAGAAAAGATCATGGTGGACGTTGAGCCTTTCTGACGAAGTTCTCCATTCACGGTCAGCGAAAGCGCGAGGTTCTGCGGGTCCTTGAGTTCGTCGGTCGTCACCAGCCAGGGTCCGAGCGGCCCGAACGTCTCGGCCGACTTTCCTTTGACCCACTGGCCGTTGCGCTTCATCTGAAACTTGCGTTCCGAGACGTCATTGCAAATCGTATAGCCGGCGATGTAGGAGAGCGCGTCTTTCTCATCGACGTAGCGCGCACGCTGACCAATAACGAAAGCAATTTCGCACTCCCAATCCATATGGCGGGAGCCTCGCGGCGTGATGACATCGTCGTTCGGTCCGCAGATGCAGCTTGCGGCCTTGTTGAAGAGAATGGGCTCGGCCGGAATTTCCTGCCCCGTCTCTTTCGCATGGTCGGCGTAGTTGAGGCCGATCGCGATGAACGTGCGTGTGCCTGCCACCGGGGCGCCGAGGCGGACACCCTGGGCCACGATCGGCAAGGTTTTGGGATCAATCGCCCGCAGCCGGTCAAGACCGGCGGCGGAGAGTTTCTCGCCGGCGATATCTGCGACGTGACCCGAAAGATCTCGAATGTTCCCATCCAGATCGACCATCCCAGGCTTTTCGGAGCCCGCCCTACCAAATCGTACAAGTTTCATGGGAAACACCCCGTTTCTGCGTCCTGGCGGCCACCCTCCTCGAAACGGGAGAACGACTTTTTTGATTTGAGGTGGTCAATGGCAGAAAGGCCGGATCATTTCAACGCTCGGCAGGCCCCGTGCTGCTGGCGCGCGGCGTCGCATGGGAAGTGGCCATATGGGGTGGCCTGAACCGAGGGCAGGTCGAATAGCCTATCAGGCCGATCCCACGGCATAAGCCACCCAGACATTGGGTTCTTCATAGCGGCCCATCTGCCGGTCGAGGTCGATGTTGACCGGCACGAGCGCGCCTTCGAGATCGTAGGAGCCCGATTCTTCGAAGCGTTGATGGGTCCAGTTTTCCCAAAAACCGATGTGCTCGTCGACGACCATCGAACGCTCGCAGGGTCCGATCAGCTTGCCACCTGCAGAAAGATGACTGCGCAGCCACGGATCGAAAACGCGTCCCCGTTCGTCGGTCCAAGTGATGTAGTCCTCGATCCGAACCCTGGGGTGCTGGGCCTTGGCGGAAGGGCGAACGGGGGCAACGAGGCCAGCGAAGCCCTCTTTCGCGGCAAGATCCAGCAGCGCCTGAATCATGCGCCTCGCATAGCCTTTCGCGCGATAGATTGAGGGGACTGAAATAGCGAGCGCACCGAGACAGTTCGGATTGCCCCGCTGGCGCGTTTGCTCGGCCCGTTCGACCACCCAGTCCCAACCTTCCGGCGGCAATTCGTCAGGCCCCGAGCAGCGGATCGGCACACAGTTCGCCACAGCGACCGGATAGCCCCGCTCCTCGTCCACCAGGCAGAGCTGATAGTCGGCATAGTGGTCGAGGAGGTTCGCGTAGAGCTCATAATGGGCCCTCGTATAATTGAGGTAGCCAAGCTCGTTCCAAGCTGCTTGCTCGATGCAACAGGCCGCCTTCCGCAGGCTCGGACTGTCAGCGCGCGCACGTATGGCCAAGTGGGACATCAAACAAACTCAATTTGGACCCCTCCAACGCCTGGCACCGCAACAGCCCGGATGGAGAGCGTTAACCGATCCTTAATATACCCGCTAAGGTTGATAACATTTTAACCATCTGTTAGCAAGTGGCTTGATGTTCAATTTCGCCCGGTCGGTGTTTTTTCATGCGCAATCATCGATGGATAGGCGCTTTTTTTGCTCCAGTTGGCGTAAACTTCAGTGCGAATTCGCGCCGCCAACGGTAATGGTAAATTCAATTTATGCGTGTATAGTGCGCCCTCTGAGATGAGGAGCCTTCATGACGATCCGTACCCTCCGCCGACACAACCGTCTGCTCTTCGATCGCGATTTCCAGCGTCTTGCCACGCTGAGCGCGGTTGGCCTCACCGGCTTTGGTTTCCTGCTCCTCGCCATCGTGGCTTTTGCCGGCTGGTCCTCGAACGAGAGTGCGACCGACCGCGAGCGCGTCCTCCTGCAGAACGCCCTCAACCGCGGAATTGCGCGCGCCTTGAGTGAACAGAAAAGCGTTGCCTGGTGGGATGATTCGGTCACCAAAATTACGGACGAGGCGATCGACCTCGAATTCGTCGACGCAAATTTCGGCGTCTTCCTGACCGAGACCTATGGCCACGACGAGGTCTACGTTCTCAACGCAAAGGACGCCCCGCTCTATGCCTTCGCAGAAGGCCAGCGCGGCGAGCCACAATTGTTCGAGAAGCGAAGAGTTGCCCTTCACGAGCTCATACTCGAGGCAAGAGGCGCCCCGTACACAATCCTCAATAAGCGGCCCGACACATTCGGAACGGATCAAAACGACTACAAGACACTCGCCGGAGCCGTCGCGACCTCGCGATGGTCCGGGCACATTCTCTCGATTGAAGGCCGTCTCGCGATCGCCGCCGCGATCTCGATCGTCCCGAATGTCAACCTCGAACTCCTCAAAGGAACACCAAATCTTCTGATCTCGCTTATCTATATCGATGAGGACTATGTAACGGCCATGGGTCGCTCGCTGCTCCTCTCTGACCTCGTCATAACAAGCGAGAGACTGGAAAAAGACGGCATCGTCTCGGAACCCTTCGAGAGCGATGATCGTTCCATTTCCGGCTATCTCTCTTGGACGACACAGCGCCCCGGGCATGTCCTGCTCACAATCATTCTTCCACTCCTGGCGATCGGCGTCCTGTCGGTCGCCCTGCTGACCAATCGCGTTCTCGTGCGGCTAAGAAACATCACCGCCGATCTCGCGAGTAGTGAGCAGGAAGCCCAACATGCAGCCCGCCACGACCGACTGTCCGGCCTTCCAAATCGCATGCATTTCGCCGAAAAATTGTCCGATACCCTGAAACGGCTGCAGCCCGATCGCGGCCGGCGCAAAGTCGTGGTTTCGTATCTCGACATCGACCGATTCAAGGATGTCAACGACACGCTCGGCCACTTTGTCGGCGACAGCCTCATCCGGAAGGTTGCCGAAAGATTGGATGCGTACTTGCCGGCAGGGCATCTCCTCGCCCGGTATGGCGGCGATGAATTCGCCATAATGTGCGTCACGGAAGATGCCAATCCCGCAGCCGAAACGACACAGCTCTTCAAGCGTGCCTTCTCCGAACCCTTTGACGTCGAGGGGCACGCCCTTCGCGTCACTGCCTCAGCCGGAATTGCCATCACACCTGAACACGGCGAGGATGCCGACGAGCTCATCCGGAATTCGGACATCGCCCTTTACGAAGCGAAGTCGCGCGGCCGCGACTGTTGCGTCACTTTCACGAAAGACATGGCGCTTAAGGTTCAGGAGCGAAGGTCGATCGAGGTCGATCTCAAGAATGCCATCGATGCCGATACCTTGCGTCTTGCCTATCAGCCCATCATATCGTGCCGAACTGGAAAAATTACCGGCGTGGAAGCGCTCCTGCGCTGGCGGCATGCCGAACGCGGCGAGCTTTCTCCTGCTGCATTCATCCCGATTGCCGAACAGACAGGGCTAATGCCGGCTTTGGGCGACTGGGTACTCAACCGCGCCATGAAGGAAGCCCGGCATTGGCCGCACTTGCAGGTTTCGATCAACCTTTCACCCGTGCAGTTCCGCCAAGTGGGGCTCGAGGACAAGTTGCGCCAAACGCTGGAGGCGACGCAAGAAAAGGCGAGCCGCTTTGTCCTCGAGATCACCGAGGGCGTCTTGATGGAATCGTGCGAGCGATCAGCCAAGTCGCTCGAAGCCATTCACGAGCTGGGCTTCAAGACCGCTCTTGACGACTTCGGAACCGGCTATTCGAGCCTTGCCTATCTCTGCAATTTCCGCTTTGATAAAATCAAAATCGACCGCGCGTTCGTGAGCGGAATGTCGAAGTCGGAAAGTTATCGAAAGATTGTCCGCTCGGTCATCGCGCTCGGCAAGGGGCTCGGAATGGAAATCGTCGCCGAAGGGGTGGAAACCGAAGGCGATGCCTCTGCAATGACGACCTTCGGCTGCAGCGAGCTGCAGGGCTACTATTTCTCGAGGCCCCTTGACGTCGAGCCGCTTCTCAAATTCCTGGAAAGCTATCAGCCCCGCCCGACCGGCCCATTGCCACGCCTCATTGCGATCGAAACCGATGAGCTTGCCAGAGTGGGCTAGAGGAGAGCACTTGCTCGTTCTTCGAAGCCGCGCGGAGTAACCGATTAACGAAGTGAGCGACATGACGGAACATCGCGCTGTGGCGTCAACTTCAGCCAATACGATGGAGGGGCTCTCCAAGGCCTCCGGCAACGCCGACTATCAATGGTCGCTGTTCGACTCGGAGGCCTATTTCCAGCATTACTACGGCGAGCCGCACCCGGATGACGACGCAGTCGTCCGATCGGCTGCCCGCGCCTTGATGGAGGCCGGACTTCCGCGCGAGGCGCTCGATATTGTCGATGTCGGGACAGGACCGAACCTCATTCCTTTCTTCTGCGCGTTGCCGTTCGCCAGGCGCCTCACGGCCTGGGAGTATGCGGAACGCAATGTCGAATGGCTGCAGCGAGAGTTGGAGAGCTCGGTACTTAGGCCGCAATGGTCTCATTTCTGGGGCGTCGCGCGCGAGAGCTTTGGAGAAACGTTCAGGCTCCCTAGAACACCGCTTCCTCGTCTCAAGAGCATCACGTCCGTCGTGCGAGGCTCCGTATTTGACCTGCCCCGGCACCGCTGGGATGCGGCGACCATGTTCTTTTGCGCCGAATCCATCACCGAGAAGCGCGGTGAATTCGAATGTGCCTGCGCCTCATTTGCACGATGTGTCCGCCCAGGGGGGAACTTGGCAGCAGCCTTCCTCGTGCGTTCTGCTGGCTACGAGGTGGCCGGCCGCCGCTTCCCAGTCCTCAATCTCACCACAGAGGACATCGAAGAGACCTTCCGTGCACATGCCACCCACGTGCGCGTCCAGCGCATCGGCATTGTCGATCGCGAAATCCGCAGCGGCTACTCGGGCTTTGTCTTTCTCACCGGCCTCGCAGCCAGGTAAGCTTTCTTGGGGCGCGAGCAGGTGTCGTCACCGCTATCAGGGATTGGCATTGCCGTTCTGGTGCCGTAAGCCTTGCACTATGATCGACAACTCTTTGAACCAGATCGGCTTGCGTCTGGCCAACAAGAAAATTCGAACAAGAGCTCTCATTTCGGCCGGACTGATTTCGGCAATCAGCTGGAGCATGGGATTGTCCTGGCCGGCCGTTGTGCTCGCCGGCCTGGCCGGGTTCGTCTTGGCCGCGATCCTCGGCGTGGGCGAATCCTGGAATCGGTCAAACCGGATCCCGTTCGAAGCCAAGGACGAGAAAAGTGCTGAAGATGCGCTGCATCGGGGCCTACGCAGCATCATCGGATTGCTGGAGTTGCCCGCATGTGTCGTCGACCAGAACAATAGAATTGAGGCCTTTAATATTCGGGCGCGCGAACTGTTCACCGAGATCGAGACCGGACGGCCCCTCTTTAAGGTGAGCCGGCATCCTCAGCTCACCGAAGGTGTCCGGCGGGCACAGGCCGAACAGGTTCCCCAAATTATTGAGATGGCCGAGTCGGGCCTGCGCGGACGTCGCCTGCTTGCAACGATTTCACCCTTGCCGGTCAAAGCGAACTCTCAAGGGGCGGCCACAAATCCCCTCCCCCCGGCGCTCTTCATTCAGTTCCGCGATCTCAGCGAGCAGGATCGCTTGGCGCGACTGAGATCCGACTTCATTGCCAACGCCAGCCACGAGTTGAGGACGCCGCTGGCGTCCATCAAGGGCTTTATCGAAACCCTTCAGGGCCCGGCGAGCGGGGATCCCGTCGCACGCGAAAAGTTCCTCAACATCATGGAAAATCAAGCCGCGCGCATGAATCGCATTTTGGACGATCTGCTCTCTCTCAGCCGCATCGAGATGCGCGAGCATTTGCCTCCTTCTGACGAAATTGACATCAAAGCGGTTTTGAAATTGGTTGTCGAAAGCCTGGCGCCGGTCGCTGCGGAAGCCAAGATTGCGCTTACTCTCTCGCTTCCCGACACGGCCCCACTTGTCCGCGGCGAGCGCGATGAGCTGGTGCAGGTGTTTCAGAATGTCATTCAGAACGCCATCAAGTACGGCAACGAAGGTGGCAAGGTCGACGTGCAGCTTAAGCTCGAGATGCCGCTCGATGGTGATACGCCGAAAGTGGTGATTTCCGTCACCGACGATGGACCGGGCATAGCCGAAGAGCACCTCCCCCGATTGACTGAGCGTTTCTATCGCGTCGATACGGCCAAGAGCCGGGAACGCGGTGGTACCGGTCTCGGTTTGGCAATCGTAAAGCACATCGTAAACCGTCATCGCGGCGAGCTGCGCGTGACCTCCGTGCTCGGTCGCGGCTCGACGTTCACTGTCATTCTGGACAGCATACGGAAGATGCAGCATTAAAATCCAGCGGCCCCAGACAGTCGCTGCGACAATCTGTTTTTTCTTTGCATATTCATCAGATTAAGTTGTCACAAAAGTATTGCCCCGGTCGCGTATTCATGCGCTACCGGCGGCGCGGCCGCTGGGCGGGGTAAATGGGCGATTGATGTCGCCCCTCGCAGTCGTCTCTTAAAATCACGGGAGATCCGCGTGAGCACAAAGTCTAAAGTTGTAGTGGCCATGATGTCAGCCCTTTCGTCTGCGATGATTGCAGGTGCGGCTGAGGCTCGTGACCAAATCCGCATCGTCGGCTCGTCGACGGTGTATCCATTTACGACGGCGGTTGCCGAGCAGTTTGGCAAGGCGAATGGCGGCAAGACCCCCATCGTCGAGTCGACAGGCACCGGCGGCGGCATGAAGATCTTTTGCGAAGGCATTGGTGAAGATAAGGCTGATGCCACGAACGCTTCGCGCCGCATGAAAAAGAGCGAGTTCGAGCTCTGCCAGAAAAACGGCGTCAAGGATATCGTCGAACTCAACGTCGGTTTCGATGGCTTGACAATCGCACAGTCGAAAGAAGGGCCGGCAATTAAGCTAACGCTGAAGCAGGTCTTCCAGGCCCTTGCCGAGCAGGTTCCCGACAAGGATGGAAAGCTCGTTGCCAACCCCTACAAGAACTGGTCGGACATCGATCCTTCGCTCCCCAATATCAAGATCGAAGTCCTCGGCCCTCCGCCGACCTCGGGCACGCGCGATTCCATGCACGAGCTGTTCCTCGAAAAGGGCGCAGAACAATTCGACAGCCTCAAAGCCCTGAAAAAGGCCGATGAGGAAAACAAAACCAAGGACTTCGAAAAAGTCTGGAAGTCGGTCCGCAAGGACGGCGGCTATGTCGAAGCCGGCGAGAACGACAACGTGATCGTTCAGAAGCTCGAAGCCAACAAGAACGCGTTCGGCGTGTTTGGTTTCTCGTTCCTCGAGGAAAACACTTCGAAACTCAGGGGAGTGCCGCTCGATGGCGTAGAACCAACATTTGAGAACATTGCCGGCGGCAAATACAAGGGCGCACGGCGGATGTACGTATACTTCAAAAAGGCCCATGTCGGCGTTATCCCTGGTCTCGACAAGCTGGTCGCGGAATACGTTTCGCCCAAAGCTATCGGTGAGGACGGCTATCTTTCTCAGAAGGGGCTGGTAACGCTCCCCAAGGAAGAGTTAGAAAAAGTCTCCAAATCGGTTCTGGCAATGGAGCCGATGAAAGGCGACGAACTAAAGTAAGTTCTCGCCAGTGAATTACGCGGTCGCGTTCCCAAATTCTGGGGATGCGGCCGCGAATACGCTTCGAGGGCCTGTACCGGGAGGGTTGAGTATCTTCAACCTTTGTCAGACATTCGGAGCCGGCAATATGATCCTCGGACCTAGATCGAAGCGAAGCTCCTCGAGTGCGGATGAATTGAAATGACCGGCACATATTTCCTGCTCTTCGCCGCGTTGCTCTTGGCGGCATATCTCGTAGGCAGGATGCGTGCGGTGGCCGTTGCCGGCGGTAAGTATCCCGAGATGCACTCTCTTCCCGTTTATCATGGTCTTTTCCTCGCGGCGAGCGTCGTCGCCCCGATGATGATCATCTACGTGATCGGCGCTCCGCTCTCCAACTGGCTCGCGCAGTCTAACGCGATTGCCAGCTACACCGACGGCGCCAATTTCGAGGCACTGAAGCGGAGCGCCATTCTTCGCGACGTCTTCAACTTTGTGGCCGGACAATATACGGGCGAAGCCTCCCCTGAGCTCAAGGCGGCCGCAGATGCCTATTCACGAACGATGTATGTGGGCAATTGGTCGGTCCTGGCCCTTGGCTTCTTCTCTGCGCTCGCTGCCATCGCCTGGGGATATGGCCGGATCTCGATGACGTTCCGGGCACGGAACCATTTTGAGACTTTCGTAAGAACAATTCTCCTGATCTGCGCTGCGATCGCGATTCTGACGACGATCGGCATCGTCTTCTCCGTCGTGGGAGAAACCTATCGCTTCTTCTTCGACCCGAACATCAAGGGTAAGCCTGGCGTATTCGACTTCCTCTTCGGCACCGAGTGGAACCCGCAAGCCGCCATGCGCGCCGACCAGGGCGAGTTCTCGACGGCGTACGGCTTCCTGCCACTGCTTACCGGCACACTGCTCATCACTCTCATCGCCATCTGCGTCGCCGGACCACTCGGTCTCTTCTCGGCAATTTATCTCGCCGAATACGCGACTCCGAAGCTGCGCGCTTACCTGAAGCCCGTCCTTGAAATCCTCGCCGGCATCCCGACCGTCGTTCTCGGCTTCTTCGCCGCCCTCACAGTCGCGCCTCTCATTCGCGGCTGGGGCGAATCGGTTGGCCTCGACATTGCTTCCGAAAGCGCGCTGGCCGCTGGCCTTGTGATGGGCATGATGATCATTCCCTTCATCTCTTCACTCTCTGACGACATCATAAATGCTGTTCCACAATCTCTTCGCGACGGCGCATACGCCCTAGGCGCCACCAAATCCGAGGCCATCCGTCAGGTCGTCCTGCCGGCGGCACTGCCCGGCATCGTATCGGCATTCATGCTCGCCATCAGCCGCGCCATCGGCGAAACGATGATCGTGGTCATGGCTGCCGGCCTCGCAGCGAACCTCACGTTCAATCCACTCGAAGCCGTGACGACGATTACGGTTCAAATCAAGACCATACTGGTCGGTGATCAGGAATTCGACAGCGCGAAAACACTTGCGGCCTTCGCCCTCGGCTTCGTGCTCTTCTTCGTCACACTTGCACTCAACTTCGTGGCCCTGCGCATCGTCCAGAGATACCGGGAGCAGTATGACTGATCTCAGCGCCCCCACTTCGGTTGCGCCCCGGCGCAAAGTCGACTTCGCCTCAAGTGAAGCCAAGGCGCGGGTGCGCCAACGTTACCGAAGCGAGGCACGCTTTCGCGCTTATGGCCTCACCGCGCTTGTCATCACAGCGCTTTTCGTCTGCGTCCTCATGGCCGACATCCTGTTCAGAGGACTTCCGGCATTTACACAACATAGTCTGCTTCTCGACGTGCCGCTCACAATCGAGAAAATTGACCCCGAAGGAAAAAAATCTCCGGACGCCCTGCGCAGCGCCGATTATGCGGGAATTGCACGTGATACCCTTATCGCAACAATTCCCGGCATCGAAGGCCGTCAGGCTCGCAAGCAGCTTGCCGAAATTCTTTCCAGCGGGGCAGGAGACGGATTGCGGGCGATGGTGGTCGCAGATCCCGATCTCATCGGCCAGACGGTGAAGGCGCGCCTCCTTCTCTCCGATGACGCCGACCTCTACTTCAAGGGTACGGGAACACGTATCTCATATCGTGATACCGGCCGCGGCATCGCAACTCCCAGCGCCACCAAGGGTGAGGTAAAGATTCTCGCTTCTGCCAATGACTTCGCCGATGAACTGGTGGCCATCAAGCGCCAGCTTGCCGTACGCGCTGAGAAACTTCGGAAAGACGCCGACCGCCTCGAGCGCGTGGCGGCTCAGGAACAGGCAGAAAAGATCGCCGAACTGCGCAGTGAGGCAAAGGTACTGCAGGATCGTTATGAAGCTCCTTCCGCCGCAGAATTCTTGGATCACCGGATGCCGAGCCTGCTCATCGCCATCAACGGCGGCATCGTGAAGGTGGACAGGTTGTCGGATAGCGAAGTGAATGGCGAAACGATCATTCCCTTGAAGTCGGCGGAGGAGGCTAAACCCGGTTCCTGGCTGGTCATCACCTACGAAACGCCTGAAGCCGACCGCCGACTTTCGGATCGCACGGTAACGTTCCTCGAACGCCTCAAGAGCGATGGCAAGGTGGAGCGGCACTTCAACGCCTTGTTCTTCACCGCGGGCGACAGCCGCGAACCGGAACTCGCCGGCATTCGCGGCGCACTTGTCGGCTCGGTGCTGACGTTACTCGTCACCCTTGGGCTTGCGCTCCCAATCGGCGTGCTTGCCGCCATCTATCTCGAAGAGTTCGCTTCGAAGAATTGGCTTACCGATCTCATTGAAATCAACATCAACAACCTGGCGGCCGTGCCATCGATTGTCTTCGGCCTTCTTGGCCTTGCCGTTTTCTTGAACTTCTTTGGCTTGCCGCGATCAGCGCCCCTTGTGGGCGGCCTCGTGCTCGCACTTCTCGTTCTGCCGACCATCATCATCTCGGCGCGCGCGGCCCTGAAGGCTGTACCGCCATCGATCACAGAGGCTGCCCTCGGCGTCGGAGCTTCCAAACAGCAGGCCATATTCCATCACGTCCTGCCGCTGGCCTTGCCCGGCATCATGACCGGCACGATCATCGGCATGGCCCATGCGCTTGGCGAAACCGCGCCGCTCCTGATGATCGGGATGATCGCCTTCGTAGTCGATATTCCTTCAAGCATCACGGAAGCCGCGACGGCCCTTCCCGTCCAGATCTATCTCTGGTCCGACTTGCCGGAGGCGGCCTTCAAGGCAAAAACAGCGGCAGCCATCATCGTGCTTCTTGTCTTCCTATTCCTCATGAACGGCTTGGCGATCTGGATCAGAAGAAAATTCGAGAGACGTTGGTAATGATGCACACACCGGAGACAGCTATGGATGCGCGCGTTGATGTCGGAACGGCAAGTATCGCAATTCCGGGATTACTGACCACCGAACCCGCAAAGGTGATGGCGAGAGACGTCAACGTTTATTACGGCGACAAGCATTCGCTGAAGAACGTCAGCGTCGACATCCCGGATCGGGGGGTCATGGCCTTCATCGGCCCATCTGGTTGCGGCAAGTCCACATTCCTGCGCTGCATCAATCGCATGAACGACACGATTCCGATCTGCCGTGTCACGGGCAAGATCACCATTGACAACCAGGACATATACGACCCATCGCTCGACGTCGTCCAACTGCGCGCACGCGTCGGCATGGTGTTCCAGAAGCCGAACCCGTTCCCGAAGTCGATCTACGAGAACATCGCCTATGGTCCGCGCATTCATGGGCTTGCTGGCTCCAAGTCCGAGCTCGACGATATCGTCACGACGGCATTGCAGAAGGCGGGCCTCTGGAACGAAGTCAAGGATCGCCTCAATGACACCGGCACGAGTTTGTCGGGCGGTCAGCAGCAGCGTCTTTGCATTGCCCGCGCCATTGCCGTCAGCCCCGAAGTGATCCTCATGGACGAGCCGTGCTCGGCCCTTGACCCGATCGCGACCGCGAGAATCGAGGAGCTGATAGACGAATTGCGTCTCCTGTACTGCATCGTGATCGTGACGCACTCATTCGCTCAGGCGGCCCGCGTGTCGGATCGCACGGCGTTCTTCCATCTCGGAGAGCTCGTCGAAGAGGGCGATACAAAACGGATTTTCAGCACCCCGCGCGACAAGCGCACGCAAGATTACATCACTGGTCGGTTTGGATAATGAAAGATGTTCTGGCAAAATAGAAAACCGGAAAAACGCAAGATGAGCGACCATATCGTCCGATCGTATGATCAAGAACTCTCCCAGCTCGACAATCATATTGCCGAGATGGGTGGCTTGGCGGAGCGGCTTCTCTCGGATGCATTCAACGCCCTCGAACGGCGTGATCCGGATCTCGCGCGCATGGTGGTTGCCAGCGACGAGCGCATTGACGCCATCGAGCGCGACGTTCAAGAGACAGCCATTGTGATGATCGCCAAGCGCCAGCCGATGGCAACCGATCTCCGGCAAATCATGGCGGTCTTGAAGATTGCAAGCGACCTCGAGCGCATCGGTGACTTGGCCAAGAATATTGCCAAGCGCGCGCAGACGATCTCTGGCGAGAACCACCCGAAGCCGCTGATGACCGGTCTGCGCCACATGGTGGAATTAACTTCGCGCAGCCTCAAAGATGTCCTCGATGCATATGCTGCGCGGGATGCTGAAAAGGCCCTCAAAGTTTGGAGCGGGGATAAGGAAGTCGACGCGCTCTACAATTCTCTCTTTCGCGAACTTCTGACTTACATGATGGAAGATCCCCGCAATATCGGCCTCTGCACTCATCTTCTCTTCGGCGCCAAGAATATCGAACGCATCGGAGATCACACGACGAATATCGCAGAGACGGTGCATTACATGGCGCGAGGTACGGCGATTGCGAACGAGCGTCCAAAGGACGACAGGACAAGCTCGACGCTCGTGCAGAAATCCAACTGATAAAGCC
>CAZSNH010000011.1:13449-17749 GCA_964607855.1 uncultured Hyphomicrobium sp.
TGCGGCGACTGGTCGCCCCCGGCGCCGGACTGCGGGAGGACGAAGACGCCCTCGTGACATTGCTCACCTACAATCTCGAAGCCGCGGGTTATGAGGTTGTCACGACTAAAACGGGAGATGACGCCGTCCTCTTGATCAAGGAAGAGCGTCCGGATCTCGTCATCCTGGATTGGATGCTGCCCGGATTGGCGGGCATCGAAATCTGCCGCCAGCTGAGAGCGGGCAGCGAGACCCGATCGCTCCCCATCATCATGCTGACAGCGCGCGGTGAAGAGGGTGACCGCATTCGAGGCCTCGCCACCGGCGCCGACGACTATATGGTGAAGCCCTTTTCCGTTGCCGAGCTTCAGGCTCGCGTCAAGGCCTTGTTGCGCCGGGCGGCCCCCGACAAGACTGCCGAGATCCTGTCACGTGGCGGCATCGTTCTCGACCGCCAAGCGCACCGCGTGACGCGAGGCGAGCGCGAGGTCCAGCTTGGTCCCACGGAGTACCGTCTTCTCGAGTTCTTCATGCAGCGAGCAGGACGCGTCCTTTCGCGATCCCAGCTTCTCGACAACGTCTGGGGGCGCGCCTCGGAAGTCGACGAACGCACTGTTGACGTTCACATCGGACGCCTGCGCAAATCGATCGTGCGAGGCGAAGAAGCGGACCCCATACGTACGGTTCGCGGCGCCGGCTATATCTTCGACGATAAGCCCTGAA
Organism: uncultured Hyphomicrobium sp.; assembly: GCA_964607855.1. Taxonomy (GTDB): domain Bacteria; phylum Pseudomonadota; class Alphaproteobacteria; order Rhizobiales; family Hyphomicrobiaceae; genus CAZSNH01. The sequence goes on from CAZSNH010000011.1 coordinate 14,152, forward strand.
CCCCGAGCCCCATTAGGTTCCGGCACCATGGCAGAGTTCACGATTTACGCCTCATCGCGGTTGCCAGGAGAGGCACTCCCGGCTCGCGCGTCGTTCGGAGCGCAGCCCTTGCCGCACTTCTCAATCTAAAGCGCAAAGCTGCCGAGACTGATGGTCCCGCCCGGGCTTCCTTCACGATCGAGGGCTCGCTCACTCATTCGGCCGGAGATCAGAATCATACGGGCCGCTCTTTGGGAGCGGCCCGTATTTCGTGCGATATGGTCCTGATACTTTGGGGGCTTATCAGAACTTGATCATCGCGCCGGTCATTAAGAGGTCGATGTCATCCACCTCGACGCCTTTGATGGTGGAACCGGTAGGAAGATCCGTGATGTCGAGTTCGCCCTCATGGTGGCGGTAAGCGAGATAGAGATCCATTGCCGCCGATTCGATGTGCTGGTTGATACCAACGCCCCAGTATCGGACTTGTGAACCGCTCGAGTAGTTGTCGCCGGCAGCACCCGGATCAGGGAAGGCGCCATTGTTGAAGCTGCGTACTCCGCCGTCTTCGTCTTCGATCTGAGCGCCGGCATTGAACTCGGCATATTCGCCGTAGATCGTGGTCTTACCAAGATGATTCCACTTTTGCTCGATACCAGCCTGGATGCCCCAGAAGTGATCCTCATCGTCGATGTTGCGGTCGGTAGCAGGAGCCTCGGCGTCGAAGAGCGCGTTACGCAGATTGTCTGACTTGATGCCGTAAGCACCGGTCAGGAAGAGACCTGTTGCGACGTGCATGATAGAGGCGGAAACACCGAATTCCTCGCAATCCTGGTCGGAGCTACCTGTGGGCAATAGGACTGCGCACCCGCGGATCGACTGCTTCTCAGGCTCATCGAACGGGTTGGCGTCCGTGTACTGGGCATAGCCTGCGGCGGCGGCCAACTTGAAGCCGGCGTGCTCGCCAGCATAGCGGACGGCGACATCCCAGAAGTCGTCTTCACCCCAAGCCGCCGCAGCGGAGAAACCACGGAAGTTCGGCGTATCGTAACGTATGAGATTATGCCGGTCACCTTCGCCGGGGACGTTGTCGCCTGTGATGCCGTCGGCCGGCAGGATATCGCGCCAGCGGCGGTCCGTGCGTACGCCATTGACGACGAGATGGTTGTTCATGTTCCACTTCGAGGCCGACATACGGGCGAAGTGGTTCATGTTGGCCGTATTGACTTCCGTCACGCCGTCATGTGCGGTCGACGTTTGCCCCATGGAGAACTTGCCGTAGGTCTTGCTCTCGAGGTACCACATGCTGTGGCGGATATCGAGCTCGTCGCCACCATCATCCGTCTCCTCATCCGTACGCGAGAGCCGGTTGGCGCGTACGCCGATTTCAAGCAGGTAGCCGGCCTTGATGTCGTCGGTAACCTTGGCGGAACCCTTGAAGCGGAAGCGCGAACGAGCCGTGTCGTTGGTGCCGACATATGTATTCGTCTCGAGACCGTCGTCCCAAAACAGAATAGCCTGGTTGACGTGACCAGAAATCTCCAGGCTCACCTTGCGGTTGCCTTTGCGAGCAGTGGTCGCTTCAAGTTCGGCGATGCGCTCTTCAAGATCGGCACAGCAATTCCCACCCAGATCCGCGGCCGAAACCGGCCCCGAGACAATCGCCGCAATGGCGAAGGCCGCACAACTCAAACGAAATTTCATAAGGCTACCCCCTGTGTTTTTCCTTAGTCGACGGACGGCATTCTTCGGCACGTCGACAGTGCGCCCGTCGTTACGGCCTAGTTTTCACAGGGGGGTAACAGGTCAATGACAGTTGGATGACAACCACCCAGAATGCATTCTAGAGTTGCCTATCCGCCACATTGGCTGCGACGCCAGAATTGACGTGCAATATGCTGACCGATTTGAATTATCTGGAAAAGTGGGACGCCTACGCTCTGAGGAAGCATCTCAAAACGAGGCCGAGCTCTATGACTACGTCTTACTCCATGAATAGGCGACGGGAAAGGAACTGCATTCCAACGCTCTCTCTAAAGAATTATTGCATTTTCGTGCTGGGACACGTTCGTCATGACGCCACAGTTGGGATAGAACGTTAGCTCCTCAACAAGGAGGTGTCTCATGGATGTCTCGCGTCGTGGTCTCTTTACGTTCATGGCCGGTGGTACAGTTGGCGTCCTCACAGGTGAGCCGGCGGCGCAGGTCGCACCTTGGCGTAAGGCCCCAACTGCCATCATCTTATCGGCGCGCAGGGGAGCGCCCGAGACACGAAGCGTCAGGATCACGATGGACAACGGGGAAGTGTGCGAGATCGGCCATCCGGATAGCGCATTGATTGGACTGCGATCCAAGCTCGAGGTCGACTTCGAGGAAGGCCACATCTCTAATGTGTACTTGCTTGGCCGCAGGCTCAACATCGTCCGCGGTTAGCGGTGACGAAAGGAGTGAGGGCAATGGCGCGTAGCAAAATGATCAAAGAGCTCCGGTGGCTCATAGAGGAGGCCGCCGAACTATCCGAGACGGCGCAGCAAGGTATCGCAGATCACCTCCGGATACTGATCGGCACCTGGAGAAAGATCGACGCAAAGATAAAGCTTGCCGAGGCACGCGAGAACGAGGCACCGCCGCGGACCAAGAGTCTTTCTCGCTGAACGGCCAAGGCATAACTCACGCACTCACTCTTATGAGGGCTCTGTGCGCGCCGTCGAACGCGGCATCAAGAAGTACCAGGATGCGGAGACGGCGGACGCGATTTCGCGCCAGGGATCGTGACCGCCAGCGGCAGAGCCCCGGAATGGGTTCCATCGTCCCCAGCGACGGGCGGGGGCGATAGAGCCCGGTCGCCGCGAGAGTGGCGAGGCGCCCAAACCCGGCATTCGCACCCGCCACGTCCTCGCCTACGCTGCAATCCTCCGATTGAGCCCGAGATGCTTCTCGATCTCACGAAGCCGGTCGCGCAACTCATCGATCTCACTGGTCACACCTTTGATGTTGGAAAACCGCTCCTCGAGGATGTCGAGCCGGCGATTCACGTCGCGAAGCTCGTGTTCAATGCTGGTCATGCGCCGTTCGATGGGCTCCAGCTGACGCCCAACGATGGCCTGCCGCGGTGAGACGATGCAGAGCTCTTGCGGCTTGTGACGGCATGACAGCACGGATGATCATCACGGTGGAGGGGGGGGCTTTCCCCCACGATTTCCACCACGTTGATGCGGGCGTTGGCGGTCTTCGTCAAGTGTGGTTGGGTTTCATTGAAGAGGATGCGAATAACAAAATAGCATAGAAAAATCAGCGCATTACGCACGCCCTAGGCGCTGACAAGTTGCGTCAGTTTCTGCTGGTTGATTTTATGGGATGGCGGAGAGGGAGGGATTCGAACCCCCGGTACCCTTGCGAGTACTCCGCATTTCGAGTGCGGCGCGATCGACCACTCTGCCACCTCTCCGGAAGCCGTGGAGGGCCGCTTTTAACTTGCTCCGTGCCCTCCTGCAAGCGCCCAAAACCGCGGCCTCACAGCGCTCCTTCCAATAATGGAATCCAAGGGCTCGGTGCCGCCGGGATGCTGACGTCCCAGCACGTGGTGTAGCAGCAGAGGGAGCGGTATCGCGCGCAGGAA
>CAZSNH010000012.1:0-17709 GCA_964607855.1 uncultured Hyphomicrobium sp.
AGCACCGCCAGGAAGAGATCGAACGCGCAACGGCTGCCGTACTAAGACCCATTCTGGACTATTCGCGCCAAAAGGGCGTCGAGGTTGAAGGCGAGCTCCGCCACGGTAACGTCGTCGATACGATTTGCTCTATAGCTTCCGAAGAGAATGCTTCCGCGATTTTTTGCGGACGCTCCGGCAAGTTCGGCACACGCGTTTTCGGAAGCGCGGCATCCGGACTCATTCAAAGTTCGGGCATACCCGTTGTCGTGATCCCATGAAGATTTTCGAAGGTCGGCTCAAGAGGAGGCGTGAACTTTCCATGCACTCGGTCATGTCCCTCGCGTTCATCGTGTTAGCAAGCTTCAGCCCGTCGGCGAACGCGCAGTCGATCGACGAAAGCATCAATCATGCTGTCGGCGCTGTGACAGCGCCCTTCGTGAATTTCATTTTTTCGTCGTTTCCCGGAACCAATTTTCCCTGGATCGTGCTTTGGCTCATCACCGCCGCGACGGTGTTCACACTCTATTTCGGCTTCGTCCAGATCCGGGCCTTCAAGCTCGCAATCGATCTTGTAAAGGGTGATTACGCGAAGCCCACCGACGCCGGCGAGGTCAGTCATTTCCAGGCGCTTTCGACAGCGCTTTCAGGAACCGTCGGTCTCGGCAACATCGCGGGAGTCACGGTTGCGGTCTCGGTTGGCGGCCCGGGGGCGACTTTCTGGATGATTCTCGCTGGCCTCATGGGAATGGCATCGAAATTCACCGAATGCACACTGGGCGTGAAGTACCGGAATGAGTACGCCGATGGAACCGTTTCCGGCGGCCCCATGTACTATCTCTCAAAGGGACTTGCCGAAAAGGGATATGCGGGGGCGGGGCGTATCATGGCGGCGATTTTCGCCGTGTTCTGCGTGCTCGGGGCTTTTGGCGCGGGCAACATGTTCCAGGCCAATCAGGTGCATGCCCAGATCGTGAACGTGACCGGAGGGGAATCGAGCTTTCTCAACGGGCGGGGCTGGCTTACGGGACTGGTGATGGCGACAATCGTCTTCTCTGTGATTGTGGGCGGCATCAAATCGATTGCAAGGTTTGCCGAGAAGATCGTGCCGTTCATGGCGATACTCTACGTGGGTTCGTCACTGCTCATCATCGCAATGAACTGGGACAAGATTGGTTGGGCGATAGAGCAGATCTTAAGTGGCGCGTTCACGGGAGCTGGCATTGCCGGGGGCGCGATCGGAGCACTTATACAAGGCTTTAGGCGCGCGGCATTTTCAAATGAGGCCGGTATCGGCTCGGCCTCCATCGCCCATTCCGCGGTTCGGACCAACGAGCCCGTGACAGAGGGTTTCGTGTCATTGCTGGAGCCCTTCATCGATACCGTCGTAATATGCACCATGACTGCGATCGTTGTCGTGATGTCGGGTGTGCTGCAAATTGATTCTCAAACCGGGCTCTACATTTGGGATAACGAGGCGGGGCGCATCGCCACCGAGGGCAATCTTTCGGGTGTGGCGCTGACGTCGCTTGCGTACTCTAAGGCTTTCAGCTGGTTCCCGTATGTCCTCGCGCTTGCCGTCATTCTCTTCGCGTTCTCGACGATGATTTCCTGGTCCTACTACGGCGTAAAGGCGTGGACCTATCTCTTTGGAGAAGGTAAACGTAACGAGATTACCTTCAACACGCTCTTCTGCGTGTTTGTGATCATCGGTTCAGCGATGAATCTCGGTGCGGTCATCGACTTCGCCGATGCGGCCATCTTCGCGATGGCGCTTATCAACATCACCGGTCTCTACATTTTGATGCCGGTGGTGAAACATGAGATGAACTCGTTCCTCCACCGCGTGCGGATCGGCGTTATCGCGAAAACCCGCTGAAAGTGCGGCCCAACCCTAGAGCATGTTGTGCGTGCCGTCGCAATAGGGAATGTCGTCGGAAGCTTTGCAGCCGCAGAGATTGTAGGTGCCTGCCGCATCGACCGTGAAGCGGACCGGTTCGATGCCGGTTCCTTTATGGGTGCCGTCGCAAAATGGTTGCTTCTTGGAGCGGCCGCACCTGCAGAAGAAGTAGGGTTGGCCCTCCTTGAGGTCGACCTGATAAGGGCCTTTTTGAGCGACGACGGGTTCCTCAGCCATGGCGCACTCCGGAGCTTCTCTTGCAGATGGATAGGTGGTTGTTGACGAGACGCCTATAAGTTTCAGCGGTCCGAGACAAGGGGGCTTCGACAATCAATGACGCGGATTTCCCGGAATGGCGCCCGCAGCTCCTGTTATTGTCCCGAACCGCCGATAGCGAGCGGCACCTTTTCGATGAGCGTCTCACCTTTATCGTCGATCCACGTAAATTCGAGTTCGCCCGGTCCCGGAACGCGCATGTGAAATGCTATGTAGGGATTGGCGGAAATTCCCGACCCGAGCTCGGCGCTGAAGACAGGCTTGCCCTCGAATGTGACCTTGAATGTGTGGATGATGTTGCGGGGGATGATCGTACCGCTGGCATCCCTTCGGTTGCCGGTCTCCATAACGTGATGGGCGAGCGCCCGGATTTCGATGACTTCACCGACTCTGATGACATCGGGGAGTTTGATGCGCGGTTTCATGGCCCGTCCATCAATTCTCGCATCCGCCAATGGTGACTTCGATGACCCGCTTTCCCATGAGTAGGCGCCCATCGTTGAGCTCGGCGAGCACCACCACCTCCTGCGTCTTGGCTAGCCGCATCCGGCCTGAAACCGCCGCGCTGCCGGATAGCAGTGTTAAGTGAAAGGTTGCGACGTGGGGTTGTGGGTTCGCCGTCGAGAGGAGATGAATAGCGCGGACGTAGCTTGCCTCATCCATGGGGTGATCGACGTCGATCCTATAAGGCACAATGTTGCCGTTCTCAGCGATTTCGGGAAGATCAAGCCTAACGGCTCTCTCATCGGGTTTGCGTTGGCCAACGATCTTGCCGTACGCTGCAAGATATGCGGCGGAAGGTTGAGCGGCTTCCTCGACCCCATGAGCGGACCTCACAAAAACTGCCGGCGTCGCGAGCGCGACTATAAGGCAGCCCAGCACCGAGCGTCGGTCAATCACTCCGTTCGAGATTTTGGTGTGCATGGGTCGCCGCGGTCTTTATCATCGTCAGGTTGGCTCCGCGAAATATTGGGAGGTGCTTTCCGCGGGGCCCCGAGACTGCTAGCATGAGCGTCAATAGCGGTGCAATCGGGGCCTGAGGGATGGGTAAGATCGTCTTGAACCGGCGCAACTTCTTGCTGTTGGCAAGTAGCACTGTTCTTACCGGCAGTAACGCAATCGACGCACTTGCCTTTGGTGAGGCGGGGGCCGAACTCGTCATGGTCGAAGAAGAGGGGTGCCGGTTCTGCCGGAAGTGGGACACGGATATTGGCGGTATTTATCCGCAGAGCCCCGAGGGGCAGTTCGCCCCATTGAGACGGGTGAAACGCGGGGCTCCGGAGCTCGCGGAATTCAGTGCGGTTGTTTACACGCCGACCTTCATCCTGGTTCGCGAACGGCGGGAGCTTGGGCGGATTACCGGATACCCCGGACAAGACTATTTCTGGGAAGAATTGGCCCCCATACTGGCAGGGGCGGGCTTTAAGGCAGCAGATGCCGGGAAAAAAACTTGAGGTAATTCCTCAAATTGCTGTTTTCTGAGATAATTACTTCGAGTCTAGGGCGAAGGGGCGCCCGCGTTTGCTTCCTGAGGATTGGCAATGTCGAACATCAGTAGACGGTTCTTTACCGCTGGCGTGGCCGCGGCTTCACTCGCTCCGCTTGCGACAAGCCGCTTTGCCATCGGAGGCTCAAGTGCCAAGGTGGTGATCGTCGGCGGGGGACCAGGCGGCGCGACTGTCGCGGTTTCTCTTAAGCGTGCCGAGCCTTCCCTCGACGTGACGTTGCTCGAGCCCAAGCAGGAATTTACGACCTGTTTCTTCTCCAATCACTACATCGGCGGTCTGCGGTCGTTCGACAGCATCACGCACAACTACCAGGGACTGAAGACTCTCGGCATCAACGTCGTTCATGAGACGGCGAGTGCAATCGATACTGCTGCCAAGCGGGTTCATGCCGGCAAGAAGCATGAATTCGCCTACGACAAGCTCGTCGTCGCTCCGGGTATCGACCTCAAGTACGAGACCATCGAAGGCTATTCGGAAGAGGCCGCCGAAATCATGCCGCACGCCTGGAAGGGGGGAGCGCAGACGAAATTGCTGCGCAAGAAGCTCGAAGCCCTCGATGAAGGCAGCACGGTCATCATGAGCGCTCCACGAAATCCATATCGGTGCCCGCCAGGCCCCTATGAGCGGGCCTGTGTCATCGCCAATTACCTCAAGCAATCGAAGCCGAGGTCGAAGCTCATTATCCTCGATCCCAAGATGAGCTTCTCAAAACAGCCGGTATTCATGGAGGCCTTTGATAAATACTACAAGGATATCGTCGAACTTCATTTGACGAACGACATCGACGATTTTTCAGTGATACGCGTCGACACGCGCACGGGCGAAGTGATGACCAAGGCCGGCATCACATTCAAGGGTGAGCTCGCAAACATCGTTCCAGATCAGCGCGCAGGGGCAATTGCAGTCGCCGCAGGTTTGACTGAAGGGGACTGGTGCCCCATCGAGCCAGAAAACTTTGCATCCCAAAAGGCTCCTGATGTTTATGTCTTAGGAGATGCCGCCATCTCGGACGGCATGCCGAAATCGGCATTCTCTGCCAACAGCCAGGGGCTCGTGGTCGCGGCCGATATCATTGCCACGCTCACGGGAAAAGAGAAGGTCCCGGCCAAGTTCAGAAATACTTGCTGGTCGTTCGTTGGACCGAATGACAGCGTCAAAATCGGTGCCGACTATGCACCCGGCGAGGTGAATGGCAAACGCGCGCTCGCTCCCAGCGGAAGTTTTGTGTCGAAGCCGGGCGAGAGCGAAGCTCTTCGCAAGGAAAACTGGGATGAAAGTCTGGGATGGTACCAGACGCTCACCAGAGATGTGTTCGGCTCCGCCTCCGCGGTTGTGAAGGGGTAGGTCTGCGGGGCGGTGAATGGTCGAGGCTAAGCCCGGGGTTGGCGCCTGGGTGCTTGGATTGAGGGCAACATGACAACCACCGTCGCGCGTGCATTTGCGTTGCTTGGCTCGGTGTTGGTGGCGTCGGTCGCCGCCACGGCGAGGGCCGATGACACGGCCTGGATTCACAAAGGCTCACTCATGAAGCTGGTTCGTACCGGCAATGAGGTGATGATCAAATATCTCCATCCCAGGCCATCCCTGCACAAGGACGGCATACAACGGGGGACCGTGCTGTTTCAGGGAACGTTACAGGAAGATAAATCGCTCAAAGGCTCGGTGTTTTCCTTCCGCGAGGGCTGCGATCCGGTGAGTTACGATGCAAGCGGCCGGTTCGACCCCCAAAGTCTGCTCGAGAATTTCGAGATCGAGGGTGTTGGGCCCCAATGGGCCGAAAAGGGCTGCGAGTCGAAGCCGGCGGACAACGCGGCATCTCCCACGAAATTGGTCTTCACGCCCTTCGGGATGGAAGAAGAGGAGGTCGAAGGCGATAAGCCCGTGGTCGCCAGCGGCGATCAGGCGAGCGTGGAGCTAACGGCGGCCTCGAACACAATGACTTTTCCACGCGAAGCGGTCACTCAAGGCGGGGCCGTCAGAGAGGGACCCGCCATGAAAAGCACCCTCGTTGATACACTCAATCAGGGCGACAAAATCACGATCATCGAAGACACGGGTCAGTCGATGAACGGCTTCAACTGGTACAAGATCAAATACCAGGGCGGCAAAGGCTATCATTGGGGCGGGCTCATCTGCGTGCAAGGTGAAGCAATTCCTGGTGCGCTGAGTAATTGCCGTTGATCTGACGGATTTCTTGGTGAGCGCTGCAACTCATGGCGCGCCGGGAGCAATATTTTCAAGCTCCCGGCTGCTTTCACTCGCTCGCGCGCCCTCGAAAGGATAAGCTCAAACGAGATCGCCGGGACGAACATAGGCAGCCTCGGCGCGAGCTTTCGCGCTTGGCGTGAGGCCGGTTCGCCCCGCTTCGCAAGAGGAGCGACACGCGCAATGTGGGCAGTATACATCTTGTTGACGATTGCGGCTGCTATGGCGCTTGCGGTGGCCCGGGCACCCATTTGGTTGTGGTCCATCGTGACACTCCTAGGTGCATGGTTGCTTCACCCGCTCACCGTTCTCGCCTGGCCGATCGGGCTCGTCGGGATTCTGGCGGGTCTGCTGTCGATCCCGAAGCTTCGCCGTCAATTGCTGACGGCTCCCCTCTTTAGGTTGGTCAAAGGCATCCTGCCCAAGGTATCCGACACCGAGCAGCAGGCCCTCGATGCCGGTAGTGTCGGGTTCGATGCCGAACTCTTCTCCGGCAAACCCGACTGGGGAAGACTGCGCGCCGTGCCGCCAATTGTGCTGACGAAGGAGGAGCAGGAATTCCTCGACGGTCCGACCGAGCAGCTCTGCCGGATGATCGACGACTGGCAGGTGCGCTTCAACAAGAAGGAGATTCCCGAGAACATCTGGGAGTTCGTGAAATCGAACGGTTTCCTCGGCATGCTGATCTCGAAGGATCACGGAGGCTTGGGTTTTTCGGCCCAGGCGCAATCGTTGATCCTCGGCAAGATCGCCTCGCGCTCTCCCGATGTCGTGACCATCGTTATGGTTCCGAATTCTCTGGGACCCGGTGAGCTCATTGAGAAGTACGGCACCGACGAGCAGAAGGAGCACTATCTGCCGCGGCTTGCCAAAGGATTGGAGATCCCGTGCTTTTCTCTGACGGGCCCGACCTCGGGCTCTGATGCTGCCACCATGCGCGACATCGGAACGGTCGTACGCGGCGAGCACGGCGGCAAGGAAATGACAGGCATTCGGCTGTCATGGGACAAGCGATATATCACGCTTGGGCCCAAGGCGACGCTCGTCGGCGTTGCATTCCGCTTGTTTGATCCGGACAACATTCTCGGCAAGGGCGAAGATGTGGGCATTACGCTCGCGCTCATTCCTGCGAGCCATCCGGGTGTCAACATCGGCCGGCGGCATCTGCCGAGCGGGGCGGCGTTTCCAAACGGCCCCAATTGGGGCAAGGATGTCTTCATTCCGATCGATTGGGTGATCGGCGGGGAGAAAATGGCCGGCCAAGGCTGGCGTATGCTCATGGAATGCCTTGCGGCTGGACGCGCGATTTCTTTGCCGTCGTCGGCAACCGCTGGCGCAAAAGCCGCACTTCGCTATACGACGGCCTATGCACGCATTCGCAAGCAGTTCGGACTGCCCGTGTCCCGCATGGAGGGTATCGAGGAAGCGCTCGCGCGAATGGTGGAGACGGCCTACATCAACGAGGCGGCCCGCGCCGTGACGGCAGCCATGGTGAGCCGCGGGGAGAAGCCTTCGGTCATTTCCGCGCTCATGAAATACCAGACAACGGAACGCCTGCGCCGCTCCATCAATGATGCCATGGACATCCATGGCGGGAGAGCAATTTGTGATGGACCAGCCAACTACCTGCAATCGGCCTACCAGATGGTCCCCGTTGGCATAACGGTCGAGGGCGCCAATATTCTCACCCGCACCTTGATCACCTTTGCTCAAGGCGCGCTTCGGGCGCATCCTTTCCTTTACAAGGAAGTAAAGGCAGCACAAGACAGCGATAGCACACGCGGCCTCGCCGCCTTCGATGAGGCCTTCTGCGGTCATGTTTCCTATTCGCTCTCGAATATTTTTGGGGCACTCTTCCACAACCTGACGCTCGGGTTTTTTGCACGGGCCCCCAAGCACGTTCCGGATGCGTCATTGGTCTACCGTCAGCTCTCACGCCAGTCGCGCAACTTTGCGCTCGTCGCCGACCTCACGGTTGGCCTTCTCGGCGGGGGTCTCAAGGTTAAGCAAAAGTTGACGGGCCGGCTGGCCGATGCACTTTCAGAACTTTATCTCACGGCGTGCGTCTTGAAGCGGTTCGAGGATGACGGCAGCCCGCCGGCCGACAAGCCAATTGTGGCGCTCGCGGCTCAAAACGGCTTGTGGCGCTTTGAGCAAGCTCTGAGCGGGACGATCGACAATTTCCCCGTCTTATGGGCGCGGATCCTGATGAGGGTCCTTGTCTATCCCTTTGGGCGTCACTACAAGCCGGCGAGCGACCGGCTGGCCTCTGTTGTAGCAAGGCTTGCGAGCCAGCCAAGTGAGGTGCGAGACCGCTTAACGCGACACATATTCATTTCCGATGATGCGAACGATCCGACGGGTATCCTGGAGGTCACACTCAGCAAGGTGATTGCCGCCGAGCCCGCAGAAAGGAAGCTTGAGAAGGCGATACGCGCTGGCACCATTCGGCGTTACCACGGCATCGACTGGATCGGGCAGGCGGCCGTCAAAGGCATCATCAGTGAAACGGAAGCGGCACAGCTGCGCGAGGTCGAGGTGCTCGTTTCACGCGTCATTGCCGTCGATCATTTCGATCCTGCAGAGGTGCGGCCAAACTATGCCCAAGTCGGGCACAATTCTCGCCCCGCGGGCGTCGCGGCTGCTGAATAGGTTCCATCAGTCCAAAAAGGAAAAAATGCCATGTCGGAGCTCGGAAAGGCAGCCGATATCTCAAAACTAAAGGATTGGAAGTACTCCATCGACATGGAAGGAATCGCCTGGGCGGTTTTCGACCGGGAAGGCTCGAGCGCCAACGCACTTGGACGCCGGCCCCTCGAGGAGCTGGCCGCCATCGTCGAGGACGTCGAAGAGGGGGCGAGGAAGCGCACTCTCCGCGGCCTCGTAATTATTTCCGGCAAGGAACGCGGCTTCATCGTGGGTGCCGATATCAACGAATTCCAGAATTTCGCGAGTGAGGCCCAGGTCATAGATATGCTGCGTCCGGTGAATGCGCTCTTCGACCGTATTGAGCGCATGAGCGTACCCGTCGTCGCCGCGATCCACGGAGTTTGCGTCGGAGGCGGTTTCGAGCTCGTACTGGCCTGCCATTACCGGATTACGACGCGTGATGATTCAACGCGCGTTGGTTTCCCTGAGGTCAATCTGGGAATCTTTCCAGGCTTCAACGGAACGGCGCGATCGATCCGCCAGGCCGGTGCCCAGAATGCGCTCACCCACATGCTGACGGGTCAGTTCATCCGCGCCAACGCGGCAAAAGCGTTTGGCTACATCGACGAATTGGTTGCAAGCCCTGGCTCGCTGCGCTGGGCGGCTCGCAAAGCAGTACTTCAGAAGCGCCGCTCGAAAGGCGCAGGAATTGCGAGACGCGTGTTCTCGATTTGGCCGGCGCGGCGGGTGCTTGCTTATTTGGCGCGCAAGAAGACGGCGGAGAAAGCGCGAGAGGAGCATTATCCGGCGCCCTACCGGCTCATCGATCTCTTCGAGACGTACGGCGGGAACTATGAAGCTCTCAAACTCGCGGAAACGCGCTACTTCGCGCCCCTCCTGGTGTCCGATCAGTCGCGGGCACTTCAGCGCGCATTCAAGCTCTCAGAGGCCTTGAAGGCCCAGACGCCGAAGGATGTAAAATGGAAGGGGCTGCGGGCGCATGTCATCGGTGCCGGGACGATGGGTGCCGATATCGCCGGATGGTGTGTCGCCAACGGGATGGAGGTCACGCTTCAAGATATCTCAGCCGAGCAGATTGAGAAGGGGATTGGCGCTCAGAGCAAACTCTTCGGCAGAAAGTTCAAGACGAAACCCGAGAGGGAGGCCGCGAAGGCCCGCCTTATCGCCGATCCCTCGGGCAGCGGGATCGCGCGGGCCGACGTCGTAATAGAAGCGATTGTCGAGCGGCTCGATGTCAAACAGAAGCTTTTTCAGGACATCGAAAGCAAGCTGAAGCCCGGTGCGTTACTGGCGACCAACACTTCGTCGCTGCGCATCGAGGACATCGCATCTCCCCTCAAGGACCCTGGGCGGCTCATCGGCCTTCACTACTTCAATCCGGTCGCGCTGATGCCCCTCGTCGAGGTCGTGCAAGGCGCGGGAAGCCGGGCCGAGGAAGTGAAAAAGGGATGCGCGTTCGTGACCGCCATTGGCAAAATGCCCTTGGTAACGAAGGACGTGCCTGGGTTCCTCGTAAATCGCGTTCTAGCGCCCTACATGATGGCGGCCATGGCACGCCTCGAGAAGGGGGAGGCAAAGGAAAAGATCGACGAAGCGGCCAAGACCTTCGGAATGCCGATGGGACCGATCGAACTCGCCGATACGGTTGGTCTGGATGTTTGCTTCCACGTGGGAAAGATCTTGAAGCTCGACCCCACAGGCTCCCGGCTCGAGCGTCTCGTCGAAAGTGGCCGGCTGGGCAAGAAGTCGGGAGAGGGCTTCTATGTCTGGAAGGACGGCAAACCGGAAAGATCGGGCGCGGAGTACGAAAAGGCCGACCTCGAGCGCCTGGGGCGCGAGCTTGCCGAACCGCTCATCGTGGAGGCGCAGCGCGCTCTAGACGACAAGGTGGTGGAGAATGCAGATCTCGTCGACGCTGGCGTCATGTTTGGAACCGGGTTCGCATTCTTCCGAGGCGGTCCGCTCTATTTCAAGTCTCAAGAGGCTCTGAAGAAGCGGCCGAAGCTGGTGGAAGCGGCCGCCTGAGCGGAGTGTGTGAGCTGGGCGCGGATGTCAAGGAGAGATGAGGATTGCATGACTGGAACACTTCGCCGTATCGCTGTTGTCGGTGGCGTCCGAATTCCCTTTTGCCGCTCGAACACGCTCTATGCCGACCTTACAAATCTCGACATGATGAGCGCAGCTTTGGGCGGGCTCGTCGATCGATATGACCTCAAAGGAGCACATATCGATGAGGTCGCTGGCGGCGCGGTCGTCACACATTCCAAGGATTTCAATCTCACACGCGAGGCTGTTCTTGGAACCAAGCTCGCACCCTCCACGCCCGGCATTACGCTCATGCAAGCCTGTGGGACGAGCCTGCAAGCAGCGATGGGAATAGGCGCCAAGATTGCTGCCGGCGATATCGAGAGTGGGATATCGGTGGGCTCCGATACGACTTCTGATGCTCCGATCGTCGTTTCGCGAAGGCTCGCACAACGCTTCGTCAAGGCCGGAACGGCAAGAACTGCGATGGAGAAGCTTAAGGTCTTTTCCGGTTTCCGGCCTCGCGAGTTGGTGCCTCAGCCCCCGAATGTTTCGGAGCCGCGCACAGGCCTTTCGATGGGCCAGCACTGCGAACTCATGGCTCAAGAGTGGAAAATCAGCCGTGAAGACCAGGACAAGCTCGCCTTCGAAAGCCATAAGAAGGCGAGCGAGGCTTATCGTTCCGGCTACATGGATGATCTCATCGTTCCTTGCGCTGGTGTATTTAAGGACAATAACATCCGTGATGACATCAGCATCGAGAAGCTAGCTACCCTGAAGACCGCCTTTGAGAAATCGGAGCGCGGGACGCTCACGGCTGCGAACTCAACGCCGCTCACTGATGGCGCCGCGGCTGTCCTTCTCGCGAGCGAGGCCTGGGCCAGGGAGCGGGGATTGCCGATCGCCTCATATCTCACATTCGCTCAGCACTGGGCCAACAACTTCGTCGCCGGAGAGGGGCTCTTGATGGCGCCCACGATTGCGGTTTCCAAGCTGCTCGTCTGGGCAGGCCTGAAGCTACAGGATTTCGATTACTATGAGATTCACGAGGCCTTCGCCGCTCAGGTCCTCTGCAGTTTGAAGGCTTGGGAGGATCCGGCCTACTGCAAGACACACCTCGGGAAGGATGCGCCGCTCGGCGCGATCGACCGCACGAAACTCAATGTCAAAGGCTCATCCATCGCTTATGGGCATCCCTTCGCGGCCACGGGGGCCAGGATCGTCGCCAATCTTGCAAAGCTTCTCTCCCAGAGCGGGGGGCGCGGTCTGATCTCGGTTTGCACGGCAGGCGGAATGGGCGTAGCGGCTATTATGGAGAGTGCTCGGCCAGAAGGCGCGAAGCAGCCATCCTAATGGGGGAGCCTCGGTCCATGGTCAGAGACCTCGCCGATCGGCAACTGGCTTCCGCCACGAGCCTCATTGGCGCATTGGCGGACAGGCTCAATCTCGATGCCCATGTCCGCCTCTGGGATGGCACGCGCCACCCCCTCGGAAAAAACGCGACCGGAGCTTTCGAAATCAGCATTGCCAACCCAGGCGTCATCGGTGTCCTGCTGCGGAAGCCCACGCTCGATAATTTCATCCAGCATTATATTTCGAAGGAAATCGATTTTTCAGGGGGTACGCTTGTCGATTTCGGCGAGCAGCTCAATCGGGACGGCAAATCACGGGGCCTCAAAGGCTTGTCGAAGCTCAAGCTTGTGAAGTTGCTTGCGCCGTTTCTCTTCGCTCGGGGACAACGAGTGGCTGAGAAGGGGGGCTTTGAAGGCGAAATCACCGGAAAGCGCCGCAAGAAGGGGGACAACAAGGCCTTCATCCAATTCCACTACGATCTTTCGAACGACTTCTACGCCCTCTTTCTCGACCCAGAGATGGTCTATTCATGCGCCTACTATACCGACTGGTCGAACGATATCGCACAAGCTCAACGTGACAAGCTCGAGATGATCTGCCGCAAGCTGCGTCTCAAGCCCGGAGACCGGCTGCTCGATATCGGCTCGGGTTGGGGCGGACTTGTCTGCCACGCTGCCAAGAATTACGGGGTCACGGCGCACGGCATCACACTCTCTCAGGAGCAGCTCGACTATGCCCGCGAAAAGGTGAGACGTCTCGGCCTTGAGAAGAGGATAACATTCGAGCTCACCGACTACACGCAAGTGGACGGCACCTACGACAAGATCGCCTCGATCGGCATGTACGAGCACATTGGTCTTAAGAACATTCCTGTCTACATGAGAAAGGTGCGCTCGCTTCTGGCCGAGGACGGGCTCTTTCTCAATCACGCTATCTCACGGCGTGCGCATGCCAGGAAGTCGTGGCTCCCGGAACGGATGCGCCCCGAGAAGCGGGCGATTGCCAAGTACATCTTTCCAGGCGGCGAACTCGATAACATCGGCCATTCCATAATGGCCATGGAGGAAGCGGGCTTCGAAGTCCACGACGTCGAGGGGTGGCGGCTTCATTATGCGAGAACATGCAAACTCTGGTGCGAGCGGCTGACCGCGGAGCGGGAAAAGGCGGTCGCGCTCGTCGGTGAGGAGAAGTACCGGATCTGGGCTGCGTATCTCGCGGGTGTCAGCCTGGCGTTTTCGCGCGGTACGCTGCGCCTCTTTCAAACCCTCGCCTCGAAGAGCGCCAAGCGTCCGCCCAAGCTGCCGCCAACCCGAGCTGATCTCTATCGGTGAATGCGCTTCATGCCTTGGCGCGACGGGCCTTCTCTTCGGCCTTGAGCTCCTTTTTTGAGAGCTTACCGATCATGGTTTTCGGCAGCGCGTCGCGGAATTCGATCTCCTCTGGGAGCTCATATTTTGCAAGCTTGGTCTCGAGGTGCTTCAGGATATCGCTGGCTGTCGCCGACATGCCGGCTTTGAGTTTGATGAAGGCTTTCGGCGCCTCACCCCGATAGGCATTGTCGATACCGATGACGGTGACCTCCTCGACCGCAGGGTGCTGATAAATCGCTTCCTCTATGTGTCGAGGATAAACATTGAAGCCCGAACAGATGATGAGGTCCTTAATTCGATCGACGATATAGAAATAGCCATCAGAATCCATCTCGGCGACGTCGCCGGTGCGCAGATAGCCGTCCGGCGTAAACTGATTTGCGGTTTCCGTAGGTTTGTTCCAATACCCCTTCATGACTTGCGGGCCCTTAATGCAGACCTCGCCGCGCTCGCCCTTAGGGGAGACTTTGGAGCAATCGGCAACGTCCCGAAGTGAAATCGTCGTTGCAGGCAGCGGAACGCCGATCGATTTGGGACGAGCTGGGGCGTCAAGGGGGTTACAGGTGACGACGGGAGAGGCCTCTGACAGCCCATAACCCTCTACCAGGCTGCATCCCGTGAGCTTTTCGAAGCCGTTGCGCACCTCCAGGGGCAAAGGAGCGCCTCCTGAGAGGCAGAACTTCAGCGACGAGAGATCGTACTTCTTGAGGTCGGGTGAGTTCATGATGGCATTGAAGAGCGTCGGCACGCCTGGCATGATGGTGGGCTTCAGCTTGTGAATAAGCTTCAAAGCATCGAGCAGGACGAAGCGCGGCATGATGATGATCTCGGCCGCTTTCGCGATCCCGAGATTCATCACCACCGTCATCGCAAAGACATGGAAGAAGGGAAGGGCGCCGAGTACGCGCTCGAGGGCCTGCTCCAGTTCGGGAGCCCACGCGGCGACCTGCATGACGTTGATATAGAGGTTGGCATGGGTCAGCATGGCCCCCTTTGGCGTGCCCGTCGTGCCGCCCGTGTACTGCAACACGGCGATATCCTCTCTGGGATCGATGGCGACCGGAGTGTACGTGCCGTCGTTTGCAACGAGGTCGGATTCGAGCACTATCTTGCGCCGCTGCTCCGACTTCTCCGGATGGGCCAGCTCCTTGGACTTGAAGAGCTTAAAGAGAACCGACTTGGGTGCTGGCAAGAGGGAGACAAAAGAGCAGACGATGGCACTTGAGAGCACGCCAGACGCGAGCAGACTTTCAACCTTTTCGAAAAGCAACTTGAGATCGAGAGTGACCATGATCTTGGTCTGGCTGTCCCCAACTTGGAACGAGAGCTCCTCAAGGGTGTAGAGGGGGTTGTAATTGACGACCGTCCCACCCGCCTTGAGGACCGCGAAATAGTAAATGATGAAAGTGGGGCTATTGGGCAGAAGGAGCCCGACCTGGGTGCCCTTCTTGACCCCCAATTTCTGCAGACCGGCAGCAGCCTTGTTAACCAGATCGAAGATTTCCCGATATGTCAGGGTCTTTCCAAGGAAGTTTGTGCATTTGTTGTTGGGGCACTTACCGTGGGCGTCATCCAAGAGGCGGTAAAGTGGGGCCGGCACGAAGGTCTGGTCCCATGCGACATTCTTGGGATATCCGGCAAGCCAGGGGGGCGAAGCTTCTTGGGGTTGGGATCTGCCCGTTTGGGGTGCATTCATGAACTAGCGCCTCCCTTCGCTCAGAAACCCCGAACTTCTTGGGTGTGTCGCGCTCCGCCGGAACGGGCTGTGTCGCGTTGACCCTGCGTCTTTTTGGTCCTGTGACACCATTGAACACCCATTCGTGATCAAGTTCTAGAGTAGTTCGGCAATAGCTTTCGAACTATGTTCCGAGGGGAACACATTATTTCGGTTTGACCTGGCATAGTTCTTGAGACGCTGCGTCTGAGCTCCGTTGACCCTCCCAGAGCGGTCGTCTGGACTTGGCGAGCGATTAAGTATATGTGACGCCTCAGCTTGAGGTCGTCATGGCCCTGAATTAGCTGGAAACCATGCAAAGAGGTTCCCCGGTTGTGAGTTCACCTGGGGATTTGGAGACCGAGATGGACGAAGTCGCCACCAAAATTATCAACATTCTCAAGAAGCATATGAAGGAGCCTCGCGACGACATCTCCTTGTCGACAGAGCTCACAGATCTCAAAATCGAGTCTCTGGACCTTGCAATGATCGTTTTCGACATTGAGGACTCATTCGGCATCGAGATTCCGTACAACGCCAACGAAGACGTCGAGGACTTCAAGACCGTTGGCTCGGTGGTCGATAAAGTGAAAGCCCTGATGGCGGCCGGTCCCGCCGCTGCCGGTGCCAAGGCCTGAACGGGATTTTTCTGAAACTTAGCCCCGTGGGGCCCTTATCAGAGGGCGCCCGCGGCTTGGCATCTCTTCTGGAATGGTTCGCAAAATGAGCAAGTTAAACGGCCAGCGTCGTGTGGTCGTCACAGGTATCGGCGTGGTTACACCCATCGGCTTCACAGTCGATGAGATGTGGGCCAGCATGAAGCAAGGCAAATCGGGCGTTAGTGAGCTTGGCGGTTTTCCCCTTGAGGATCTCAAGATCCTCATCGCGGCCCAGATCAAGGGTTTCGATCATCGGGAACGTCTCAAGCACTTCGTCCGTGACAAAATCATTCTGCATGCTGACCGCTATTCCTGGTTTGCGGCCGCTGCCGCAGACGAAGCCGTCAGGCAATCAGGCCTCAAGTATCCCTTCGAGAACCCGTACCGCGCGGCCTGCATCGTGGGTTCAGGAGCAGGCGGCCTTACGACCTACGAGAACGCCTATCGCGACCTCTTCATTAACAACAAGCGCGCAACCAATCCCTTGACCCTGCTACGCATCATTGGTTCCTCCGCGTCGGCACATGTCGGTATCGAGTTTGGCGTCAAGGGTCCGACGTTTGCCACCTGTTCGGCCTGCTCGACCGCCTCCCACGCCATTGGTATCGCGCGCGATTATATCCGCCATGACCTCGTGGATGTGGCGATCGCCGGCGCTTCAGAAGCCGTCATCAATTACGGCACCATGAAGGCTTGGCAGGCGCTCCACGTGCTTTCCCCGCAGGGTTGCTTCCCGTTCTCCAAGAAGCGAAACGGCACCGTACTCGGCGACCGTTCCGGCATCTTGGTTCGTGAGGAACTCGAGCACGCGCGAAAACGCGGTGCGAAGATCCTTGGAGAGCTCATGGGCTTTGGTATGACGTCGGACGCCAAGGACATGGTGAACCCGGGCGTCGAGGGGCCCTATGAGGCGATGCGGTTGGCCTTGGCCGACGCAAATCTCGAGCCAGAGAAGATCGACTACATCAGCGCCCACGGCACAGCAACAACCGTCAACGACGAGAACGAGACGAACGCCATCAAGCAACTCTTCGGCGATCACGCCTACAAGCTCAGCGTTTCCTCGACGAAGTCCATGCACGGGCATCCGCTGGGCGCCGGCGGTGGCATAGAGGCGGCTGTCTGTATCAAGGCCATGGAGGAGAACTGGGTGCCCCCGACCATCGGTCTCGCGGAGGCCGATCCCAAGTGCGACCTCGATTATGTGCCCAACGTCGGCAAGTCGAGAAAAGTGGAATACACCCTCTCGAATTCGTTCGCATTTGGTGGGCTCAATGCGGCACTCGTATTTGGACCTGCACCAGCCTAAGCCCACTTTCGGATCTGCGTGGACGGTGGGCTGGTCTTGAGACTCCGCGGCGGAGATCAACGCTGATGCCGACGAATATTCTGCGCAGGCAATCGAAGCCCCCCTCAAAAAAGGGGGGGCGGGCGACCTCTCCTTTCAAAGGGGGAACCCGCCGGGTTCTTATCAGATCGGCTGGGATCTCAGTCGTCGCCGATCTACTCGATACTCCGACTGCAGACCGGATTTGGTCGGCGCTTCCCCTGCATTCCTCCGTTGAGCCGTTCGGGTCCACCATTCAGTTCGAGGTTCCAATCGAGTCCGGGCGCGAGCGGGGGGCTAAGATCCTCGCCTCGCTGGGGGAGCTCTATTTCTGGGCCGATGGGGACCGGGTGGTGTTGGTGTTCGGTCCGACGCCCATTTCTCGCCCCGGCGAAATACGCCTTCAGGCCCCCTGTAATGTGTGGGCACGCACAAGCGAAGATCTGTCGCCCTTGAAGAAAGTTCGCCCCGGTGAGAAGATATCTTTGCTAGCGACCTGATTGTACCGCGGGGGTGCCAAATGGCGCGTGAGGTCTTGATCGAGGCGGGGGATGTAAAGATCCGTGCGCGTCTCTTGGATACGCCAACAGCTGATCAAATCTGGCAATCGCTTCCCATCGTCGCCAACGCGCGGACATGGGGCCAGGAGGTTTACTTCAAGGCGCCCGTTTCTTCTCGGCCCGAACCAGGCGCCCGCGATGTCGTCCGCGCTGGTGAAATTGT
>CAZSNH010000013.1:0-16772 GCA_964607855.1 uncultured Hyphomicrobium sp.
GATCGGCGTTATTGCCGCCATCGCGCCGTGGAATTTCCCGATTGCCATGATCACGCGCAAGATCGCACCGGCTCTGGCAGCCGGATGCACGGCGGTCGTGAAACCTGCCGAGGATACGCCGCTCTGCGCCCTCGCGGTTGCCAAGCTCGCCCTCGACGCCGGCATCCCGGCGGGTGTCTTCAATGTTGTAACGACCATGGACGCACCTGCAGTCGGTAAGGTGCTTTGCGAGGACAGCCGGGTGCGCAAATTATCGTTCACAGGCTCCACGTCCGTTGGCAAGGCACTCTATCGACAGTGCGCCGATACGGTGAAAAAGCTCACCCTCGAGCTCGGTGGCAATGCCCCGCTCCTCGTGTTCGACGACGCCGATATCGATCAGGCCGTTGTCGGCGCCATGGCTTCGAAGTACCGGAACGCCGGACAGACATGCGTCTGCGCCAACCGCATTCTGGTACAGGCGGGCATTTACGACCGCTTTGCCGAGCAGCTTACTGCCGCCGTCAAGAAGCTCGAGGTCGGGCCTGGCCATGTGGCCAAGAACAACGTCGGCCCGCTCATCAACAAGGAGGCTATCACCAAGGTCGAAGCCCTTGTCGGCGATGCGGTGAAGAAAGGAGCCAAGGTGTTGACGGGCGGCACACTCTCGAAGGCCGGTGCGCTCTTCTATACGCCGTCTGTGCTCACCGAGATCACGCCGAACATGGACATTGTTTCGGAGGAAATTTTTGGTCCCGTAGCGGCCCTGATGCGCTTCGAGACGGAAGCCGAAGCCATCAAGCTCGCCAACGATACGCCATATGGTCTCGCTGCCTACGTGTTCAGCCGAGACATCGGCCGCGCTTGGCGCGTCGCAGAAGGGCTTGACGCCGGAATGGTCGGCGTAAACGAAGGCATCTTCTCGAATGAAGTGGTGCCGTTCGGAGGCGTCAAGGAGTCGGGATTGGGCCGCGAAGGCGCCGCAGAGGGCCTCGAAGAATACCTCGAAACCAAATTCATCTGTATCGGCGGCATTTGAAAGGTTGAGGCGGCGAACGCGAAATTGGTGGCTGCCCACATGCCTCCATGTTCCAATAGTAACAAGAGTGGTTCGCCTGATTTGATAGAGTACGAGTATTCATAGGGCGTAGGAATGCTCGTCCCGCCTGACGCACGTTTTACTCGCTCCTGGGAGCCCCTCATGCCATTCAGAATGGCCCGCAACGCGGCCACTCTCGCTTCACTCTTTCTAATGGGAGTTGCGACAGCGCTCGGTGCCGAGGCAGCGCCAAACGCCGATGTCTCGACGTTCACTCTTGAGAATGGCATGCA
The DNA here is from genome assembly GCA_964607855.1 of uncultured Hyphomicrobium sp. Lineage (GTDB taxonomy): Bacteria > Pseudomonadota > Alphaproteobacteria > Rhizobiales > Hyphomicrobiaceae > CAZSNH01. The sequence continues at coordinate 1,312 of CAZSNH010000013.1, forward strand.
GGTGGTTGTGGTTCCCGATCACCGCGTTCCGATTATTGCGCATTCCGTTTGGTACAAGGTCGGCAGCGTCGACGACGGCAAGAATTTGTCGGGGAGAGCCCACTTCCTCGAACACATGATGTTCAAAGCTACCAGGAAGTACCCGAAGCGGTATCTCGACCAGGCCGTCGCGCGGGCTGGTGGATTCAACAACGCCACCACAAGCTTCGACTTCACGAACTACTACGAGATCGTTCCCAAGGAATTTCTCCCCGAGATGATGGCGATCGAAGCTGATCGCATGACGAACATCCAATTCACCAACGACGAATTCGAAGTCGAGCGTGGTGCTATCCTGCAGGAGCGCAAGTCGCGCATCGATAGCCTACCACTGAGCCGGCTGAGGGAAAGAATGCGGGCCGTTCTTTATGCCGGCACACCTTACGAAAAGATGCCGGCCGGAACTGTCGCCGACATTGAGGCAAACACCACAGAGTTGGCCTACGAGCTTTACCGCAGAACCTATGGTCCCAACAACGCCGTACTCGTTCTCGCAGGCGACATCACGCGGGAAGAAGCCGAGAAGCTTGCCAAAGAGCACTATGGCCCGATCCCGGCCATGGCGACCGTTCCTCAGAGGCTCTCTTCACTGACCACCCAAGCGATTCCACCAACACGCCTCATCGAGTATGATCCTCAAGTGCCCTTTTCCGGCATCGGACGTGCCTACTTGGTCCCTTCCGAAGAGCATGAGGACTATTATCCGCTTCTCGCGCTAATGAACTATCTCAACATTTATACGGGACGACTGAACTCCGAGCTGGTGCGCGAGAAGAAGCTCGCAGGCCTCGCGGGTGCGGAACTCGAGGTTGCGCGCCTTGGTGGCATCTTCCAGATCGGCGCCTCTGTCGCTCCGGGGGTGGATCTCAAAACGCTCGAAGCGGCCCTCGATGCCATCATCGAAGACGTGCGCATGAACGGCGCCCCCGCGGCCGAGATCGACGCCATCGTCAAATCGTGGAAACCGGTGCTTGTCTTCGAACGAGACGATATCATCGAGCGAATGAATTACTACGGCGGACATGTTGCCAATGGGCGCTCGCTCGAATGGATCCGCAACATCGACACACGCATGAGCCAGGTGACGGCTTCCGACGTAAAGCGCGTAGCCAACCGCTATATGGCGCCAGAAAACTCGGTCGTCGGCGAATTGCACCCCGCCAAGACATCTGCCGGCAATACTGGGCAATAGAGTTGAACAACAGCCGTCATTTCGAAAGGAAAACGGACGAGCTCACATGACGAAGCACCACCTTGCAGGACGGACCCGGATTGTTGCGGCCACCCTCGCCGGTGCTCTCGCAGCCGTGCATCTCCTCGCCTCTTCAGCCGCGGCGACCGAGGTCAAGACTGTGCGCAGCCCAGGCGGCATCGAAGCCCGCCTCGTCGAGAACAACGCGGCGCCTCTGATCGCGGTCAACATCATCTTCAAGGGTGGCGCATCGCAAGACCCCGACGGAAAGGCCGGCCTGGCGAATTTTGCCAACTGCATGTTCAATGAAGGCGCGGGCAACCTGCGCACACAAGAACTCATGCAAAAATTCCACGTCGATCTCAGCGCCCAGTTCGAGAAGGCAGCTGCCGACGAATCCCATGTCTTCAATTTCAAAACGGTAACGGAGAACAAAGACGACGTTTTCGATCTCGTGGGCAAGATGTTTCAAGAACCACGTTTCGATGAGGACGCCATGAGTCGCTGCCGCGACGAAATCGGAATTGCAATTGATGCCGGAAGCCAGAGTTCGGCCACACATCAACGCCTTGCGCTTCATAGCATGCTGTTTGGCGACCACCCCCTCGCACGCCAAACCAACGGCACCCGGCAGTCGATTGCAGGGATCACCAAAGAAGACGTGCTCGACTATCGCCGACGGGTTTTTGCCCGCAACAATATGATGATCGCCGTCGTCGGCAATATCGATGCGACAACACTCGGCAGCCTCCTCGACAGGACGTTCGGCAAGCTTCCGGCGAATTCGGATCTCAAGCCTGAATTGCCACTGCCTCCAGCGACCGTAGGCATAAAGGTGCTCGAATACGACGTGCCTCAGGCCAGCATCATATTTGGCAGTTTGGCGAAACTTGAGAACGACACCGAGCGTGCAGCAGCCGACATCATCAATCAGGTCATCGGCGGCGGCGATCTCGATTCACGGCTGATGATGGAGCTGCGAGAACGGCGCGGCCTCGTCTACTCGATCAGCATATCAAGAGGTTCGACGCTTTTAAGCGACTTCGTAATGGGGAGCGCGGCCACCGACAACGACAAAGTTGCCGCGGTGATCGCGCTTATTCGCAAAGAGATGGAGCTATTCCTCGAGAAGGGCATGAGCGAGGAGGAGTTCGCTCGTGCCAAATCGGTGCTTAAGGGATCGCGCCTGATTGGCACCAGGCTGAGCCCGTCGATTGCCGCCCGCCTCGCGGCCGACTGGTTCTGGGGCAAGGGTCCCGACTACTTCAATACGTATGGGTCGCGCATCGATTCCGTAACGAGGGATGACGTGCAGCGCGTCGCGAAAAAGTTATTCAATCCGGCCGCGCTTTCGATCGTCGTTGTCGGCAAGGGCGTCAAGATACAGGAGAAGCCGGGCTCACATTGAGCATGGTTTCGCGCGTTACCTGAAATACACGAGCACCGTAATCGATCACATGAAGGGTGGCGTACAGGCACTGACAATGACGCTGGCCTTCTTGCCCACGTTGCGAAATCGGTGTGGGATACTGCTCTCGAAATAATAGGCATCCCCAGGCCCCAAAATGCGCGTTTGCGTCCCGACCGTCAGCTCGATCTGGCCCTCAAGAACGATACCGCCCTCTTCGCCCTTGTGGGTCAGCATCTCCGAACCGGTATCGCCACCGGGCTCGTAGATTTCGTGCAGGATCTGCACCGCCTTATCGCGCCGTTCACCCGCAACGACCCGGAACTTCACTTTTCCTTCCGTCAAAGGCACGAGCTCGTCCTTGGCGTAGAAGACACGCGTCTCAGCCGGCATCTCGAGGGAGAAGAACTCGGCGAACGAAAGACCCAAAGCATCAATCAGGCGGTTCAGAGTCGCGACAGATGGACTGTGCTTGTTCTGCTCGATCATGCTGATCATACCGTTTGTAACACCGGCCCTGACCGCGAGTTCGCGCTGCGACAGGTTCTGCTGCGTGCGCGTCGCCTTGAGCCTTGCGCCCACGTCGAAACTCGCGCGCGTTTCAGCGGCCTGCGGACGTTTCTGCTTTTCGTGTGCGCGCATATGCCTCTGCTCCAATTGTTCCGAATATATTGGGCAACCCCCTAACACATTCCGTAAAGAATGTTGAGCGCCTTGCTTAGATTATTGATCAATGATACAGGATTGTGATCACATTTCGGAGCCGCCAACTGGCCAACTCGGGAGTACTGTCATGAGCCCGCATGAACAGAGGAAAGCATCGTTTTCCTGGTCCGATCCGCTGCTTCTGCGCGACGCACTGACCGACGAGGAGCGTATGCTCGCCGACAGCGCCGCCAAGTTCGCCTCTGAAAAGCTGATGCCGCGCGTTCTCGACGATTACCGGCGCGAGAGCTTCGACCGTTCGGTGATGACCGACATGGGAAGCATGGGCCTCCTCGGTCCTACGCTGCCGGAGGCTTATGGCGGGGCTGGCGTCAGCTCGGTGGCTTACGGCCTCATCGCCCGCGAGGTCGAGCGCGTCGATTCCGGCTACCGCTCGGCGATGAGCGTGCAGTCGAGTCTTGTGATGTACCCGATCTATGCCTATGGCAGCGATGAGCAGCGCAAGAAGTACTTGCCCTCCCTCGCTACCGGCGAGCTGATCGGATGCTTTGGTTTGACGGAACCCGACCACGGATCTGACCCTGCTGGCATGACGACCCGCGCCCGAGCCGCAGGAAGCGATTATCGAATCTCGGGAACAAAGACATGGATCACGAACTCGCCGCTCGCCGATGTCTTCATCGTATGGGCCAAGACCGACGATGGCGTCATCCGCGGCTTCATTCTGGAAAAGGGTATGAAGGGGCTTTCAGCTCCTAAGATCGAGGGCAAGTTCTCGCTGCGCGCTTCGAGCACAGGCCAGATCGTCATGGACGACGTGCTCGTGTCCAAAGATAATCTGCTGCCCGGTGCCGAAGGCCTCAAGGGTCCCTTCGGTTGCCTTAACAATGCGCGCTTTGGCATCGCTTGGGGAGTTCTCGGGGCCGCCGAGTTCTGTTGGCATGCGGCGCGTCAGTATGTGTTGGACCGCAAGCAGTTTGGCCGGCCGCTCGCCGCCAACCAGCTCATTCAGAAGAAGCTTGCCGACATGCAGACCGAAATTACGCTCGGGCATGCCGCTTGCCTGCAGGCTGGACGGCTCAAGGACAACGGCCAGCTTGCGTCCGAAACCGTGTCCCTCATCAAGCGCAACAACTGCGGCAAGGCGCTCGACATCGCACGGGTGGCCCGCGACATGCACGGTGGAAATGGCATTGCCGACGAATTCCACGTGATCCGCCACGTGATGAATCTCGAAGCTGTCAACACGTACGAAGGCACCCACGACGTCCATGCCTTGATCCTCGGGCGGGCGCAGACTGGTATTGCGGCGTTTTTCTGAGGAGAGCCCGAAATGACGGCACCACTTGACGGCGTGCGTGTGCTCGATCTCTCGCGCGTTCTCGCGGGCCCCTGGGCCACTCAGACGCTCGCCGATCTCGGGGCAGAGGTCATCAAGATCGAGAAGCCGGGTACGGGAGACGACACGCGCACCTGGGGTCCCCCATGGGCCAAGGACACTGCAGGAAATCCGACGAAAGAGTCCGCCTATTTCCTCTCTGCCAATCGCGGAAAGAAATCGGTGACCGTTGATTTCACGCAGCCCGATGGCCGGCGCATCATCGAAGCGCTCGCCAAGGTCTCCGACATCGTGGTCGAGAACTATAAGGTGGGCGCACTCAAGAAATACGGCCTCGATTACGAGAGCCTTGCCAAAATCAACCCGCAGCTCATCTACTGCTCAATCTCGGGCTTCGGGCAGACGGGCCCCAAGCGCGATCTCGCAGGCTACGACTTTCAGATCCAGGGCATGGGCGGGCTCATGAGCATCACAGGCCAGCCCGACGGTGCTCCCGGGGCCGAGCCGATGAAGGTTGGCGTCGCGGTGGCCGATATCTTTACCGGGCTTTACGCGGCGATCGCTATTCTGGCGGCCTTGAACCGGCGACATGCCACAGGCGAGGGCGACCACATCGATCTCGCCCTTTTTGACGTACAAATCGCCGTGCTCGCCAACCAGGCCTCGAACTATCTGATTTCGGGATGTTCGCCCTCGCGGCTCGGCAACGCGCATCCCAACATCGTCCCCTATCAGGCATTCCCGACATCGGACGGACACTTCATTCTAGCCGTCGGCAACGATCAACAATTTGCCGCCTTCTGCGCCATTGCAGGCCATCCTGAATGGGCGAGCGACACGCGCTTCGCGACGAACCCCGCGCGCGTGGCCAACAGGACGGCTTTGATCGAGCTCATCCGCCCCGTCATCAAGGCGCGCCCCACGAAGGACTGGCTCGAAACCCTTGGCACGGCCGGCATTCCAGTCGGCCCGATCAACACCATCGAGGAGACCTTCGCCGACGAGCAAGTCATTGCGCGCGGCATGCGCATCGACCTTCCCCACGCGCGTGCAGGCACCGTTCCCTCTGTCGCCTGTCCCATCAAATTCCGTAACGCGAATCCCGGCATTGCCCAGGGCCCCCCAACATTGGGAGAGCATACAAATGACGTTCTCTCGAATCTGATCGGCCTTGCCCACTCCGACATCGCCGATCTCCAGCAAAAGGGCGCCATTTAGGAATCCTCCCCGCCATCATTCCGCCCGGAAGATGCTGCCATTTTTCGGCAGCGGGAACCTGACGCCTTAATTGAACGGTCGTGGGGGAACATGACGGGTTTCGCGCACCACCTGACACAAGACGAATATGCCAGCATCGAGACGGATGCCGATTTTTCGCGTTTTGAGCTTATGCCAGAGGAGCGGATCGGAACGCCTATCCGCGCGAGCCGCGCGCGGGCTTTTTTGAGATCTCTCTCGAAACTCGCAATTCTGGTGGGCCTCGGTTGGGGCCTCTATCAAGCGGAATCCATATGGCCAGGATGGCGCTCATCCCTCACCGACTCGATCCGGCATCTCACGAAAAGCCCGCAGATAATCGAACCCAAAGCAGAAGCAGCACCCACCCCGCCGCCAGCTGAACTTGCCGAGAAAGCCGTAGCCATCGAGACCGCGCCGACGCCACCAGATGCGGCCGCCGTCGAAAACCCGGCCGCCGATCCCACGAAAGCGCAGACGGAGGACGCTGCCATTGAAGCGGCCGCACTCGCCGAGCCGCCGCCACGCGAAAACCCAAAGGTCATCATCAAGGACCCCCTGAGCGACCAATTGCAGAAACGTGCAGCAGCCGTCGGCCTCAGTCCCGATCTCTCGCGTGTGCTTTTGACGAGGCTTTCGGATACGGATTTCCGTAATGCCAGCTTCGCCATCGATACGGCTTTCCGTGAAACACCCGACAGCCGCTCCTATGAGTGGCCGCGCAAGGCGAAGGCAGGTGAGGCCACCTTCCGGGTGCATTTCGTACAAGGTGCGGCGCGCAACTGCCGGCGTTACGTAGTGACGATCACGAAGGACGGCTGGACGACGACGGCCCCGGCCATGCAAAAATGTGGGGCGAGAATGTCAAAAGGCTCTGGCAACTGATTCCCGCGCTCCAAAATTAACTTGCTGATTTTACATGATTATTCTCATGGCCTGAAATGCCGTGCACGCCGTGCAAAGTATCCTAATCGCATTGCTTAAAGTATTGATCAGTGCTAGAAGGGCGCCCAGCGATCATCAGATCTATGCCGCGATGGGAAGGAGATGGGCGCCATGGCGACTTCAGCGGAGCTTCAGGCACGACGGGCAGCGGCCGTGCCGCGCGGCATCGGACACGCGACGCAGATCTATGCCAAACGTGCCAAGAACGCCGAGATCTGGAGCGAGGAGGGCAAGCGCTACATCGACTTCGGAGCGGGAATTGCGGTCGTCAACACGGGCCATCAACATCCCAAGATCGTCGCCGCGGTCCAGAAGCAGATAGAAAGCTTCTCTCACGTCTGCTTCCAGGTGACGCCGCACGAGTCATACGTCTCCCTTGCCGAACGCTTGAATGCAATCGCGCCAGTCCCCGGCCCCGCGAAGACCATGCTCGTCTCAACGGGCGCAGAAGCCGTCGAGAACGCGGTCAAGGTTGCGCGCGCATTCACCGGCCGGCCGGGCATTATCTCGTTCTCCGGCGGATTTCATGGGCGCACGCACGTCGGCATGGCGCTGACGGGCAAAGTCGTCCCCTACAAAAAAGGCTTCGGGCCGTTTCCGGCCGACATCTACAATGTCGCCTTTCCGAACACCTATCATGGCGTTTCGAGCGAGCAGAGCCTCGATGCAATCAAGAGCCTCTTCAAGTACCAGGCCGATCCCTCGACCATCGCTGCCATCATCATAGAACCCGTGCAGGGCGAGGGCGGCTTCAACATCACGCCCTTCGACTTCCTGAAATCGCTCCGTGCACTCTGCGACGAGCATGGAATTCTCCTCATTGGTGACGAGATCCAGACCGGGTTTGCGCGCACAGGAAAAATGTTCGGCCTCGAGCACTCGGGTGTGAAGGCCGATGTCGTGACACTCGCCAAGGGCCTGGCGGGCGGCCTTCCACTGGCGGCCATCACCGGACGCGCCGACGTCATGGACGCTGCCAATCCGGGCGGACTGGGTGGCACCTACGCCGGCAATCCCGTTGCCTGTGCAGCGGCCCATGCCGTTCTCGACATCATCGCGGAAGAGAATCTTTGCGATCGGGCAAACGCCATCGGCAAGATCATGATGGACCGCTGCAACGAGCTCAAAAGACGTTCGAACCTCAACTGCATTGGCGACGTGCGCGGGTTAGGCGCCATGTGCGCCGTTGAACTCGTCAAGGACGGCAACAGCCACGAGCCTGCCCCGCAGTTGACGCAAGCGGTCATGAAGGCCGCCAATGAGCGCGGGCTCATCCTGCTCTCGTGCGGAACCTATGGCAACGTCATCCGCTTTCTGTCGCCGCTGACCGCGAGCGATGCCATCGTCAAGGAAGGCATGGACATCTTCGAGGCGGCACTTCTAGAAGCCGTCAGCAAAACTGCGTGACATTCGATCACCCTCTTTATCATTCGCGTGAGACCCAGAAGGAATTGCCATGAACCAGCAGCTGAAGACGAATGATCTCGACGCCTTCTGGATGCCATTTACTGCCAACCGGCAATTCAAGAAGTCACCGCGACTCTTTGCGGCTGCAGATGGTATGCATTTCGTTACACCCGACGGACGGCGCGTTCTCGACGGCACGGCGGGGTTATGGTGCTCGAACGCCGGCCATTGCCGCACGAAGATCACCGAAGCGATCACGCAACAGGCCGCTACCCTCGACTATGCCCCGACATTCCAGATGGGCCACACCAAAGTTTTTGAGGCGGCCTCCAAGCTCATCAACATCGCCCCTCCCGGCTTCGAGCATGTGTTCTTTACGAACTCGGGCTCTGAGTCGGTCGAGACCGCGCTCAAGATGGCGATTGCCTATCACCGCGCTAAGGGAAATGCCTCCAAGGTGCGCCTCATCGGCCGCGAGCGCGGCTATCACGGCGTGAACTTCGGCGGCATCTCTGTGGGTGGCATTGTCAACAACAGGAAAATGTTCGGCACACATATGTCGGGCATCGATCATCTGCGCCATACGCACGATCTCTCGAAAAATGCATTCTCTCGCGGAGAGCCGCTGCAGGGGGCCGAGTTGGCGGATGACCTCGAGCGGCTGGTTGGGCTTCATGATGCTTCAACGATTGCGGCCGTCATCGTTGAGCCCGTCGCCTGCTCGGCTGGCGTTCTAATCCCGCCGCAAGGCTACCTGAAACGCCTCGAAGCTATCTGCCGCAAGCACGATATTCTGATGATCTGCGACGAAGTCATCACCGCCTTCGGCCGTCTCGGATCGCCGTTCGGCTCCGAGTACTTCGGCGTGTCGCCCGATATCATCACGACAGCCAAGGGGATCACCAACGGTACCGTACCCATGGGAGGTGTGTTCGTGAAGAAGCATGTCCACGACGCCTTCATGACGGGCCCCGAGTGGATGATAGAGTTCTTCCATGGCTACACCTATTCCGGCCATCCGCTCGCGTGCGCGGCAGCTATCGCAACCATCGACCTTTATAAGGAGGAGGGCCTGTTGACCCGCGCCCTCGAACTCGCACCCTACTGGGAGGAGCGCCTTCACGCGTTGAAGGACATGCCTTACGTCATCGACATCCGGAACATTGGCCTCATTGGGGCCATCGAATTCGAGCCCATCAAGGACGCACCGACCCAGCGCGCCTACGCGCGCTTCGTGGCCGCGTTCGAAAAGAACCTGCTCGTCCGGGCGACTGGCGACATCATTGCGCTTTCCCCACCCTTAATCATCACGCAATCGCAGATCGACGAGTTGTTCGATATCTTCACCGAAGTCCTGAAGGCCACGAACTAGCCGCCCCAACCCTTGAGAGATACGAGTAAGAGCCGTGCAAACGATCCAGAACGCCATTGGCGGCCGCAAGGTCACATCGTCATCCCGGCGCATGAGCGCTGTGTTTAATCCCGCAACCGGCGAGCAGACGGCGGTCTTGCCACTCTCGACCAAGTCCGAAATTGATGAGGCCGTCGCGGTTGCGGCTAAAGCGGCTATCGAGTGGGGCAGCACCCCGCCCATGCGCCGGGTGAAGCCCATGTTCAAATTCAAGGAGCTTCTCGAGAAGCACGCTAACGACATTGCCCGCGCCATCTCCAAGGAGCACGGCAAGACGCATGCCGACGCCTTAGGCGAGCTTCAGCGTGGCATCGACGTCGTCGACTTTGCGTGCGGAATCCCGCACCTTTTGAAGGGCGAATTCTCGCGCAATGTCGGCCCCGACATCGACAGCTGGTCCGACCGCCAGCCCTTGGGCGTCGTTGCCGGCATTACGCCTTTCAATTTCCCGGCCATGGTGCCGATGTGGATGTACCCGGTTGCAATTGCCTGCGGGAACACGTTCATTCTGAAGCCTTCGGAGCGCGATCCATCTGCTCCCATGCTGGCCTGGGAACTCTTCCAGGAGGCCGACTTCCCGGATGGAGTGTTTAATATCGTGCATGGCGACAAGGAGGCCGTCGATGCCATTCTCGACCATCCCGACATCAAAGCCGTGAGCTTTGTCGGCTCGACGCCCGTTGCCGAGTACGTCTATCGGCGCGGCGGGGCTTCGGGTAAGCGCGTGCAGGCTCTGGGTGGGGCCAAGAACCACATGATCGTCATGCCTGACGCCGATATGGATCAGGCCCTCGATGCGTTGATGGGCGCTGGCTATGGCTCGGCGGGGGAACGCTGCATGGCGATTTCGGTGGCCGTCCCAGTTGGCAAGAAAACAGCAGATACACTCGTTGAAGCCCTCGCACCCAAGGTGCGCGCTTTGAAGGTCGGTCCTGCCACTGATCCCGAATCCGAAATGGGCCCCGTGGTCACGGCCGAAGCGAAGCGGCGTATCACGGGTCTTATCGATCAGGGAGTGAGGGAAGGCGCGAAGCTCATCGTCGACGGGCGCGGGCTTACTCTGCAAGGCTACGAGAACGGCTACTACCTCGGCGGCTCGCTCTTCGACCACGTCACGCGCGACATGAGAATCTATAAGGAAGAGATTTTCGGTCCCGTGCTCTCGGTCGTGCGCACGGAGAGCTATGACGAAGCCGCGGGCCTCATCAATTCCAACGAGTACGGCAACGGCACGGCCATCTTCACCCGCGACGGCGATGCCGCCCGCGCCTTTGCCGACAAGATCGAGGCCGGAATGGTCGGCATAAACGTGCCGCTCCCGGTTCCCGTCGCATACCACTCATTCGGTGGCTGGAAGCGCTCGATCTTCGGCGATCACGCAATCTACGGGCCCGAGGGTGTGCGCTTTTACACGCGCATTAAGACGGTGACAGCCCGCTGGCCAAGTGGCATTCGCGGAGGTGCTCAATTCAACTTCCCGACGCTGAAGTAACCGCGCCGCCGGAGGCAAGCTCGCGCTCGATCGCTGCGATGAGGTCGGGATGATCGGGTGGGACTTGCGCGGGGAAGGCTGCTCTCAGCTCTCCGTCTCGTCCCACGAGATACTTGTGGAAGTTCCAGGCCGGTGCCGCCTTGTCGCCGAGGACGCTCTTCGCCCACTGATAGAAGGGGTGAGCGCCCGCGCCCCTGACAACCGTCTTGGCGGTGAGCGGGAATGTGATGCCAAACGCGCCCCGGCAGAATTCCTTGATCTTGTCTTCGCTTTCGGGCTCCTGCCCGCCGAAGTCATTGGAGGGAACTCCGACAACGACGAGACCCTTACTCTCGTACTTCTCCCAGAGCTGCTGCAAACCGGCGTATTGCTTTGTGAACCCGCAAAAGGATGCAGTGTTGGTGACGAGCATGGCCTTGCCCTTCCATGCCGCGAGCGGCAGAGGATTGCCATCGATCCCATCGAAGGTGAAATCATAGGCATTACCCGTCTGTTCGGGGGCGGCCCGGAGCATCGTCGGAAGGAGGGCAAGGAATAGGAGTGAGGCAAGCTTGGTGAAGGGGGCGCGCATGAGTGACACCTCGATTTGTTCTAATGTCCATCATACGGGAAAACGGAACTAAAGGTTCAGCCCGTTTTGGCTGCAGCCGCCGCTTCAACAGGGATCATTGCGGTGCAGCCCAAGAAGCGATAACCAAGCCCCAAATCAGGAGCGCCACGCATGCAAGCCAAAGCCGAAAACGCCACCAAGAACAAGAACCTCATACCCGGCGCCACGGGTGAGTGGGAGGTCATCATCGGCATGGAAGTGCACGCTCAAGTCGCCTCCAAGTCGAAGCTCTTTTCCGGCTCTTCTACCGCCTTCGGCGCCGAGCCCAACAGTCATGTCTCGCTCGTCGATGCAGCAATGCCAGGCATGCTCCCCGTCATAAACGAGGAATGTGTTGCGCAGGCCATTCGCACCGGCCTTGGACTCAAGGCCGAGATCAACCTGAGGAGCGTCTTCGACCGTAAGAACTACTTTTATCCTGATCTTCCGCAGGGCTACCAGATCAGCCAGTACAAGCAGCCAATTGTCGGGGAAGGCGAGGTCGAGATCGACGTCGATGGCGAAACGAAGCGCATCGGCATTGAGCGCTTGCACCTTGAACAGGATGCCGGCAAATCGATCCATGATCAGCACCCAGACTATTCGTATGTCGACTTGAACCGCTCGGGCGTCGCCCTCATGGAGATCGTGTCGAAGCCTGACTTGCGCTCGGCCAAGGAAGCACAGACCTATGTCTCCAAGCTGCGCACGATTCTGCGCTATCTTGGCACCTGCGACGGCGATATGGAAAAAGGCAATCTGCGCGCCGACGTCAATGTGTCGGTGAGAAGGCCCGGCGAGAAGCTCGGCACGCGCTGCGAAATCAAGAATGTTAACTCGATCCGCTTCATCGGTCAGGCCATTGAGGCCGAAGCGCGCCGGCAAATCGACATTCTCGAGGATGGCGGCACCATTGACCAGGAAACGCGGCTTTTCGATCCGGTGAAGGGCGAAACCCGCTCGATGCGCTCGAAGGAAGAAGCGCACGACTACCGCTATTTCCCCGATCCCGATCTGCTGCCGCTTGAGCTTACCCAGAAATATGTGGATTTTCTCAAGAAGGATTTGCCAGAACTTCCCGACGAGAAACGCGCGCGTTTTATCAAGGACTATGGGCTTACTTCCTACGACGCTGGCGTGCTCGTCGCGGAGCGGGAGAGTGCAGATTATTTTGAGACCGTGGCCAAGGGCCGGGATGGCAAGCTCGCTGCCAACTGGGTCATCAACGAACTCTTCGGCCGCCTCAATAAGGAAGGTAAGGACATCGAGCATTCGCCGGTTTCAGCCAAACAGCTTGGCGGCATGATCGATCTCATCTCGTCGAATGTCATCTCAGGTAAAATCGCCAAGGACCTTTTCGAGATCCTCTGGACCGAAGGTGGAGACCCGTCAGAGATCGTCGAGAAGCGCGGCATGAAGCAGGTGACCGATACGGGAGCGATCGAGAGGGTCGTTGCCGAAATCATCGCCGCCAATCCCGACAAGGCCGAGCAGGTCAAAGCAAAGCCCACCATGCTCGGATGGTTTGTGGGACAGGTCATGAAGTCGTCCGGCGGCAAAGCCAATCCCGCAGCGGTGAATGACATCCTCAAGAAAAAATTGGAAATCGACTGAATCAGCGTGCTGCCTCGCAAATTGATGCCAAATCAAAGGCACAAGCCGAGGCCCCACCAGGGCCTAGGGGTGGGTGTGAGCCAGGATTGGCTGCGAGAAATCGAAATTGCGCCTCGGTGGCCAGGCCACCAAGGTGAACAACACAATCAACGTTTCGGGGAAGAGACCGGATTAGGCCTTTTTGGCGCGCGCCTTGCCAGCGGCCTTCTTGAGGCGCTTGCGAACGGCGGCTGTGTTGCCCTGCGGACGGCTCACTTTGGCGCGCGGGATGGCGCGGCGAGCCTTCTTCTTGCGCGTTTCAATGTTGCGATCTGAACGGGCGGACATGTGAGGCTCCTCGGGACTTCGTTGTCGGTCGATATGCTCGGCCCTCATGGGCCGCGCAAAGCTGCGGCCCGGTCTAGGCGATCAGATTGGTCCTGGCAAGCCTCCCTACCAACCGAGAGCTGAGAGAATGTAGCGCGGGGACATGAGAACAGCCGCCCAAACCACCGACGAAAGGAGGCTGAGAGCCACAAACGAGCTCAAGGATGCTTCGACTGCGCCGAGCGCGATGGGTACAAATGCCCGCATTGTCGTGTGGAACTTGCTTCGAATGAGCCCCGCAATGCCCCACTTGCTAACGAAGGCGCGCGCATTGTCGGCAGCCTCGGGGCTCCAACTGTTCGGCCAGATCGAATGAAAGTCTTCGGGGCTGCGCTTGCCTGTTCGGTAGGCCATGATGTCGCCGAGTGCGGCACCCGCCGTGCCCGCGAGCAGAATGAGCAAGGGGTCACCGCCCGCAAAAAGGTAGAGTGCGGTGATCGCGACGAAGGCGATCAGCGTCGGTATGGCGGCGATGGGCGTTGGAATGGAATTGAGATAAGCGGCGATGAAAGCGAGAATTGCAACCAGAACCGTATGCTCGCGCACAAAGGCAAAGATCTCGTCGCGGAATGTGACGAGGAAGAACGAGGGTGCGATCACGCCAGCTGCCCAGATGAACGCACTCAAGAAATTGGCGATCTGGAACGGCAGCTGGCGCATCTGGAACATGCCTGCGACAACGGGAATGACGGCGCGGACGGGACCGAAGAAGTGACCGAAGAACACGCTCCACGTTCCATAATGCTCGAAGAAGCGTTCGCCGCGCGGGATGAGGTCCGGCCGCGAGGAGAAGGGCCACATACGTGCAATGCCGTTCTTGAAGTAACGGCCGATCCAGTAAGAAAGCGCGTAGCCGAAAGCCCCGCCAGCCGTTGCCGCGATAATTGACGGCCAGAGAATCTTGATGTTTGCGCCGCTCGCGGCGAGGAGCGCCGTAATACCGGCGAGAATTGCCGTACCGGGCCAAAAGAGGGAAAGGAAGCAGAAGCTCTCGCCAAGTGCGATTAGAAAGGCCACGGGTGCGGCCCAATTCTGATGCTCCCCTACAAAGGCGACGACCGTGTCAACAATAGTCTGGAGCATTTTCTCGAACTCTCGGAAGCCTATTCGGGAGGTTGGGCGCGCAGCAACTCATATGGAAGCCATGTCGCCCTAAAAGGCAATCGAACATGGGTATCAGCCGCGTTTGCACCGCTTCTTCAATTCATTTGCAAGCTCCCGGCTCACTTCCCCAGCAAGCAGGGTGCCGCGCGAAATCTGTTGCGGCGTCAGAGCCGTGCCGGCCGATTTCAGCGCAGCGGGAGCGCCATCGGCCTCTTTCCGGCCGTGATGCAAATCTTCGCAGGAAAGCTCGCGCTTTGTCTGCTTGTAGGCGAAAAGCCTGACGCCCGATGCGTAGGCCTGAGGGGTAGCCGGCTCGTGCACCCATTTGTGCTCCTTATCGGCCACCAGCTGGCGAAGGGCCGATTGGCGTTCGCCGACGCAGTGCGCGCTGTCATCCACGCAGTTCAGTCCTGCACTTGTCGAAGAGAGCGGTTCCGGGCCTACGGCGCATGCGGCGAGCGGGGCGACCAAGGCAGCGTAGAGAACGAGCGCAATTCTGCGGCCCGGCTCGAAATTCTGGTGCATTAAAAGCCCCTTGTGTGCGTGGTCTTGAGGCCATAGAAGGCAGCGGTGGCGCCGTCAAGGCGATAGCGCCACAATTGACAGAACAGCTGTTCAATGTAATTCGCCCCGGAGCTGGATTGCCCAGTGAT
>CAZSNH010000014.1:0-16269 GCA_964607855.1 uncultured Hyphomicrobium sp.
CAGCGACGGATCGTTGGAGAGAGTGGGATCGTTCTCGGCTAGGGGCGCGGTCAAGGGTTTGCCGTCGCGGACATAGCCGAAGCGTGCACGGCCCTTCTCGCTTTTCCAATAGCGCGGAACCTCGCCCCAGCGTTGAGGCTCGGAGAGCACGTTGTCCTTCCCCGTCATGCGGTCGATCAGGGCCAGGGCATTTTTCTGGTGCATGCGGATGCAGCCATGAGACTCGTTGGTACCGAGGCGGCGATAGTTGCCGGCAGGCGTTCCGTGGAGCGCAACGCCTGAGGCCCGCCCGTCCCCGTAGTGATAGTCGATGTGCATGACGTGGACCATGCCGTCCTGCAACCAGCCGTGCCCGTAGCGCCATCTGCGCTCGTCGAGCCCGTAGATGCCAGTCGGCGTCGGGCCCGACTTGCGATCGCCCCTGTAATGACGCCCGCTTGAGATGAGCCAACTGAAGGGCGGCGTCTCATTTTCCGCGAGCTTTTGCTTTTTCCAGTAATCTCTATCCCACATGCCGAGCCGCCAGGGTGCATCGGGGCCATCGCGATGCAGAACCCACATGCGCTGCTTTACGGGACCCTTGGTCGCCACATTGACGTAAAGCGCGGTGGTAAAGCGCGGATCAATTTCGGAGGGTGCAAGATATGGCGGCAGTCTGCCCTTGAGACCTTCGAGATAGGCTATGGCTTCGCCAGCGCCGGTCGCAGTGGCAGCCGGCGATGCGATGAGAAGTGACAAGCTCGCAGCCAGAAGCCTCCATAGCGGACCCATTCATGCCTCCCCCCATCCACGAATGGATTTAACAAAAAAATGGTGCGGTCGAACAAGCCCCTACAGGTCAAACTGCCGTGGCACGTTGCTCGATTGCACCTTAGGGTCCACGCCGTGGTGAGGGAAAATCCTCGATCGCAACGATCCTATTGGATCAGTGATGGCGTTTGTTTCCCGATCGAGAGCGCAACCCCGTATACTCGCGCCCGGATGCCACGGAGGAGCGGACGATGCGACGGCACGCAGTCAATTTGAGGGTGCTTACGGCTCTGCTCACGATTGCGGGGAGTGCCGCCTATTCCGGTGATCTGGAAACCGGAACCGTCGTACAAGTGAAACCGAATGCCATCTGGTTTGAGGAGCGCGCCGCGCTCGCAGAGTGGCAAAGGCTCAAAGCATCGGACGATCAAGAGGCGTTGCAGGCCTATGAGGCACGTGTGCTGTCAGAGCGACAGGCCTGGCAATTTACTGTGGAGCTCGAGGTCAAGATCCTCGGCACGGATCCCACGCATAGCCAGTTCAACGTGGAAATGAAGACTCCGAGCCGCCTCCAAGGCACCATGTGGTATCTCGATGCCGATGCGCTGTTGCACTAGTAAACGGAAGGGTGAGCGCGATCAGCCGCACACTAGCGAGTGCGCGTGGTGTAGCCGAGCGCTGCCCATACGAGGCCGAAGACGAATTGCAGCATAACGACGCCCGATGCGCCGCCTGACGAATTGACAACGAACACCCCCATCAATGTGCCGAGCCAGAACAGTACGAACCCGGCAAGCGAGGCGGCAAACGCCGCCACGATGATCTTCTGCCACTGATCCGCAGCGCGGCCCATGAGATAGCCGACCGCAATCACTGCAGGATTGAGGAGTGATAGCAGAACAAGCGTTGTCGGGTCGAAGGTATTGAGTTCGATCACGTGGAGTTCTTGCCTTCGGTGGCACGGCGCAGCTTCTCTTCCTCGTACTGCACGAACCAGCCAATCATCTGCCGCCAGATAGCGCCCACCATCTCGGTCATCTCTGCCGGAAGGCCGTTCTCGGTGGAGCGCTCTTTGACCCTGTCGATCACCTGCTGGATGCGCCACGGGACTAGGGCTTCGCTCGGATCCGACTTCAGCTGCCACGCACGCTCGACATAACCGAAGCGTTCAGCGATGAGGTCCACGAGTTCACGGTCGATGCGGTCGATCTCGGAGCGCACTTGACTCATGTCGGCGCATTCCCAGGGACGCTTCGGGTCCATCAGTGTTTCCCTCCCGCTTTGGGCTTGGCAGCTGCCTTCTTCGGTGAGCCACATTCCCACCACCGATCCGGAACAGTGAACCGCCCAGCCGCATCCTCGATCGCCTGCCCCGCGCGGAACAATGTCTCCTCGTCGAAGGGTCTACCAATGAGCTGCAGGCCCAAGGGTGTGCCTTCGCTCGAAAGGCCCGCTGGAACCGACATGCCAGGCAAGCCCGCCATGTTTACAGTGACGGTGAAAATGTCCTCGAGGTACATGGCGATCGGGTCACCCGATTTCTCGCCGAAAGCAAAGGCTGGTGACGGCGTCGTTGGTGTGAGGACGACATCGACTTTGGCCCAGGCTTGGTCGAAGTCGCGCTTGATCAAGCTGCGCACTTTCTGCGCCTTCAAATAATAGGCGTCGTAATATCCCGCCGATAGCACGTAGGTACCGATCAATATGCGTCGACGCACCTCTTTGCCGAAGCCTTTAGCTCGGGTCTCCTCGTACGTGTCGATGATGTCCCGGCCCGGAACGCGCAAACCGTAACGAACACCGTCGTAGCGGGCAAGGTTCGATGAGGCCTCAGCTGGCGCCACGATGTAATAGGCAGGAAGTGCATACTTGGTGTGCGGCAGGCTGATCTCGTGGATCGTGGCACCCGCCTTCCTCAGCCAGTCGATGCCTTGCTGCCAGAGCGCCTCGATCTCCTTCGACATGCCCTCGACGCGGTATTCCTTGGGAACACCGACGCGAAGACCTTTCACCCCTTGTTTGAGTGCGGCCTCGTAATCGGGCACCGGCGCATCGACGGAGGTCGAGTCCTTTGGATCGTGGCTCGCCATATGTCGCAACATGATAGCGGCATCGCGCACCGTCTTCGCGATGGGGCCCGCCTGATCGAGCGAAGAGGCAAACGCCACTATTCCCCAGCGAGAGCAGCGCCCGTAGGTCGGCTTGATGCCGACGGTGCCTGTTAGTGCCGCAGGCTGGCGGATGGAACCACCGGTGTCGGTTGCGGTGGCGCCCAGACAGAGGTCCGCTGCAACGGCTGCCGACGAGCCGCCCGACGACCCGCCAGGGACGAGTTTGTCGGTCTTCCCCTTGCGCCGCCACGGACTGACGACGGGCCCGAAGCAGCTTGTCTCGTTCGACGAGCCCATGGCGAACTCGTCGTTGTTGAGCTTCCCAAGCATGACGGCACCCGCATTCCAGAGATTGGCGCCGACCGTCGATTCATAAGTCGGCTTGAAGTCGTCGAGAATTCTTGAGCACGCCGTGGTCCGGATAGCCTTGGTGCAGAAGAGATCCTTGTTACCAAGCGGAATGCCTTCGAGCGGACGCCCATCGCCCCTCGCAAGGCGGGCGTCGCTCACTTTGGCTTGCGCGAGTGCGTGCTCGGGCGTGACCAACACGTAAGCGTTGATCGCCGGATTCGCCTTCTCGATGGCCTCAAGATGGGCTTTCGTCAGCTCAGTGGCGGAGAACTTTTTCGCATTCAAGCCGTCGCGTGCTTCGGCAAGCGTGAGTTTGGTGAGATCGCGCATGGGCCGTCACTCCACTACTTTGGGCACGACGTAGAAATGGTCTTCTGTTATTGGCGCATTCTTGGTGACGTCGGCGGCGATCTCGCCGTCATTGACGATGTCCTTGCGCTTCTTAAGCTCCTGAGCGACGACGCGGGTCATCGGCTCGACCTCCGAGGTATCAACCTCGTTTAGCTGCTCGACCCAGCGCATGATTTGTGTGAGCTCGCTTTCGAGGCCCTTGGCCTCCTGATCCGTGATCTTGATACGTGCTAAGCGCGCGATGCGCCGGACGGTCGCGGCATCGACCTGCATGTTTGCCCCGTTTGACGTTTGATCTTCTGTTCCGAACCGCTCTCTTAGCGGGCACCCAGGGCGTGCGCAACCCGGCGAGGCACCTCACTTTTGCACATTTCTGAGCCGCGAGAGGATCGGACCCAAAATTTCCGAGCTGTCGTCGGTCCATGGCTTCAAATCGCCGAAATTCAAGGTCCTGGCACCACGAACACGCAAGAACTGGTGGACGACGCGCGGGTCCTTGCCGAATACGACGACGGTCGAACGGGTCACTGCATAGCCGTTGTCGGGCGTGGGATCGACGATTGCAAACGTGGGTTTGATTCCCGCTTCTGCCAACGTGGCCTGAAGGACGGCTTCGAGATCGAGATAGCGGTTCGAAGTATGAAGTACGACCACGCCCTGGTCGGTGAGCTTAGAAAGATAGAGCTTGAGCGCCTCCGCCGTGAGAAGATGCATTGGCACCGCGTCCGAGGAGAACGCGTCAACGATCAAGAGATCGAAGCTAGACTCCTTCTCTCTTGCGATTGTGAGGCGCGCATCGCCGATAACGATGTCCGCGTTCGGTTGGCAGCTTGAAAGGAACGTAAACTTCTCCGACTTGGCGATATCGACGACCACGGGGTCGATCTCGTAGAAGCGCCAGGCTTCGCCTTCCATGGAGTGGCAGGCGAGCGCACCCGCGCCCAGCCCGATCACGCCGTAGCGTCCTTTGCGTCCCTCGTTGTTGAGCAGAAAGCGCACATAGGCGACCGACTGGGCCATGGGGCTCTTGGGGTGATAGTAGGTGACGGGAAAAATATCCTTGACCGCATTGCCCTTCTCATCGCGGATCCGCTGGGCGCCGTGAAGCGTGGTGCCATGTTGCAGAACATTGAAGTCGCCGTCCTCGCTCACCACCACCCGATAAACTCCAAAGTAGCTTCGTTCCGCCGCGCCCCGATGGGTTGCCGAGGGGAGAAAGATGAGGGCGAGCACGATGGCAAGTGCGGCCGCCGACTGGCGCACCGGCCATTTGTAAGCGAGAATGACGAACACGCTAAGGGCAGTCACTGCGAACGGCGCAATGCCCCAACCGTTAAACGCGAGCGCATAATTGGAGGCCCATCCCGAAAGCGCGAGTAGCAGGACTCCCAGGACGGCGAGCAGACCGGCAATGATCGAAATGCTCTTTCGGCTCTCACCCACAATGTTGAGCACGCCCGGCCGGCAGGCCATGGTGAGCGAAAGCAACAGCGGATACTCGAAGACTTCCGGGAAAATTTTCGGCGCCAGCAGCGAAGCAAAGATGCCTCCGAGGGCTCCACCGAGCGACATGAAGAGGTAGAACTCGGTGAGGTGTTGCGCGTCGGGGCGGGCTTCGTAGAGCGTGCGATGAGCGACGAGGGCCGAGGTGAAGAAGGCCATAACGCCGAGTGAGGCCGATATGTAGATGCTCTCGTGCTTGATCTGGGAGAGGTGCAGCAGCGCTAGGACCACGGCGACGAGCTGCAGCGGCAGCAAGATTCGCAATGGCACGAGGGCGCGATCGCGGAAAACAAGAACGAACGTCAAAAGATAGAGCGAAAGCGGAATGACCCAGATGAGCGGAGCCGACGCGACGTCCGTTGCCACATGCGTCGTGAATGCCGTCAACAATCCTGCCGGAACAAGCGATAGCCAGATCCAGCTCAGTCTCTCACGCCAGCTGGGAGCATCGTCGAGAGATTGAGTGGATTGCATCGTCGCGAGACTGACCGCATCGGCGCGCAGGCGCACATCCAAGAAGCACAACCCCAAGAGAAGAATGAGTGCGCCGAATCCGATCGACCAGGCGAAACTCAAAGCTTTGAGGCCGAAAGCCGGCTCCAGCACGAGCGGATAGCCGAGGAGCGAAAGCAGGCTGCCGAGATTGGACGCCGCATAGAGAAAATATGGGTCTCGCCCCTCAGCATGACCCGTGCGCGCGAACCAAGCCTGAATGAGTGGGGCGTTCGCGGCGACTGCCACGAAGGGAAGTCCGATTGCCAGGCTGAAAAGACCGAGCTGCCATAAGTAAGCATCTCCGGTCGGCGGTTCGCCGGCGGAAGCGGGCAGGGCAATGGGAAGAAAGAGAGCAGCAGCAAGGCAGACTGTCAGGTGGATCCAGCCCGTATCCTGGATATCGAACCACCGGATCAAAATATGCGCATAACAGTACCCTGCCAGAAGGGCCGCTTGAAAAAAGCAGAGCGCGACCGCCCACACCGATGGCGAACCACCTAAGACAGGAAGCGCCATTTTCGCGAACATGGGCTGGATCGAGAACAGAAGCGCAGCCGAAACAAACGTGGCGAGCGTGAAGAGCGCGATCGTTGCCCCACCGGCGGCATTCTGGGATGAGCTGGACGCTGCGGCGGCCGTGCTCTCCAGATCGCCTAACACGCCAGCATTCTGTATTGGGTTTTCGTCCGACATGCCCCGAGCCCTTTCCTCCGGCATAGATAGAGGGCCTCAGACATAGCGGCACCCTAAGGGCGGAAGTCTTGGCAGCCTGAGGCCACCGGGGTCAAGGGCTACGGCATGAGAGACGAACCGGAACCGCCCTGTCATTTGACCCAGGACCGCCATAGCGAAGTGAGAACGTCGTTGCGATCGTCGCTCCAGGGCGCGAGATTGGAGGGCTTGAGCGGCCTAGCTCCAGTCCAGGTGCGGGCTTCAGCAATCATTTTCGGATTACGGGAGGCAATGACCACGCTGGATGGCGAGCGATCGTAGCCTGAGGTTTGAGCAGAATCTGCCACAAACACCTCTTCCAATCCTGGCAGGGTAGCAAGTCCGGAAGCGAGCACGGGCCGCAGATCGATATGCCGGTTGGAAATATGGAAAACGAGCGCGCCCCCCTCGGACAACTTCGAGAGATAAAGCCGGATCGCTTCAATGGTCATCAAATGGGCCGGAATGGCATCAGAGGAGAACGCGTCGATCAGCAGATAGTCGATGGAGGCATCTGCCTCCTTCACCAGCGTCAGCCGGGCGTCGCCAACGACAATCGGAACCCCGGGCCTGCAGCGCGCAAGGTAGCGGAAATGACTGGGATTGCGTGCAATGTCGACGACAGACTGGTCAATCTCAAAGTACTTGAGATTTTCGCCCGCTCTAATGTTGCAGGCCATGGCACCCGCACCGAGACCGACAATGCCGGCATTCAAAGGGCCGTCCGCGTGATGCGCGCGAGCGAGCGCCAGCGCCTTCTCCATCGGGCTTCCCGGATAATAGTATGTGGCAGCGATGGGATGGGTGACGACTGAGCCGTCTTTTTCTCTGAGCCGCTCTGCGCCGTGTGTGGTCGTCCCGTGCATCAATAGCCGCATATCGCCTTCGGGAGTGGTAATCACACGATGCACACCGAAGAAGCTGCGCTCGGTAAGTCCTGCACCCGATCCTGCGGGCGCAAATTGGAGAACGAGTAGCATCGCCGCGGCAACGGCAAGTTCCTGACGCGCCGAATGACGATTGAGAAACATGACGAAACCGAGCCCGGCCACTAAGATCATGGGCAGCTTGAAATGGGCTTCCATAACACCCCACGAAACGAGCAAACGCACGAGTATCAGCGCACCAATGCTCAAAGTAAGAATGAGGAGCGCGGCTCGCCATTCGCCGTTCTCTGCCCGACGGTCGAGGATTTCTGGTCGCAACGCCAGACCCGCAACGATGAGAAGGGGGAACTCGAACGGTGTCGAAAAGAGCAATGGCGCCAAGATGGCGGAAAAAACGCCGCCAAAGACGCCGCCGAAGGACATCCAAAGATAGAATTCGGTAAGATTGCTTGTTTCCGGGCGGCGCAGGTATAGCTCCCGGTGGCAGACGAGGCAGGCAATGACGAATGCAAGTAGAGGCCCGGCGAGGCCGATACCGTATCCCAAAACGCCGATGGCCGCCGTGCCAAACAAGGAAAGAACCGCAACAAGCGCGAAGCGATCGAGCAACGCCTCGTGCGGTATCAAGGGCACATCGCGGAATACAAGGACAAACGTTAGAAGGAATATTGCGAGCGGGATCACCCAAAGGAACGGTGCTGAAGCAATATCGCTCGAGATGTAGGTCGTGAAGGCGACGAGCAGCGCCGAGGGGACAAATGATAGCACAATCCAAAGGCGGCGCTGATGCCAGCTGGCGGGTGGTGCCGGCTCTGCAGTTTGAGGCCAATCTAGGGGTTTGCCATCAGGCGCGTTCGCAAGAAGCAAATATCCGGACTGCGCGATGAGAAAGCCGAGCAGCATGAAGCCGCAGCTCCAAAGCTCACCTTGTTGCTTGAGGCCAAGGAACGGCTCGATCAGAACAGGATAGCTCAGGAGCGCAGCAAGGCTGCCAATATTGCTGGCGGCATAGAGAAAGTATGGATCCTTCGCTGCGGGATGCTGTGAGCGGCCAAACCATGACTGCAGAAGAGGTGCATTCGCGGAAACGGCAAAAAATGGCAGCCCGACGCCAAAGGCGAGCACCCCGATCAGCCACAGATAGAAGTTGCCTTGTGGCGACTGATCTGCGCCGGGCGGCAATGTGACCGGCATCGCAGCGCTCGCCAATATCAAGATTCCGATGTGGGTTAGGATGGCCTGGCGGGGTGTGAGACATCGGTTGAGCACGTGTGCATAGCAGTAGCCTGCCAGAAGGACGGCTTGGAAAAAGCACATCGAAACGGCCCATACCGATGGCGAGCCACCAAGTTTTGGCAGCACCATTTTTGCGAACATCGGCTGCACGGAAAAGAGAAGTGCGGCAGACAAAAATATGGTCGCCGTAAAGACGGCAACCGTCCCCCGAAAATTCTTGACCATCATGCCGGTTGGACGGCCGATCGCCGGAATGTCGGCCGTGCTCATAGGGACTTACCTGCCAATAAAGCATCACTCGTGGCGCATGCTAGACAGGAGGCGCTTTCGAAAGCGTTGAAGGAGTGTAAAGAGATCCTTAGAAGACGAGACCGAATGGCACCCCGGAGCCGAATTCGACCGCCGGTTCGCATTGCTCCGCGCATGTCCGTACCCGGATGCCCCTAAAGAAGACAAAATAGTGGCCCCATGGCAGCAGGTAAGACTTTCGAATTGGCCGAAGACTTCCACGTTCTGCTTGGCCCGAGCGGGCGTCTTATCGGAATCGATGCCGGCGCCAAAACACTGGGGCTCGCGCTATCCGACGTTTCGCGCATGATTGCGTCTCCCCTCGAGACGATCAAACGAACCAAGTTCAGTGTTGACGTCGCGCGGCTTCTTGAACTGGCTCATGAGCACAGAGTCGTCGGATTTGTCCTCGGTCTCCCGATCGGCCTCGACGGCAGCGCAGGCCCACGCGTTCAGTCGACACGGGCGTTCGCCAGAAACTTGAATGCGCTGTCCGAGTTACCAGTCCTGCTTTGGGATGAACGTTTGACAACGGCGGAAGCAGAACGAATGCTTATAGCTGCTGATACCAGCAGAAAACGCCGCTCAGAGCTCATCGACAAGCTCGCGGCGACCGTCATCCTGCAGAATGCGCTGGATCGCATGCGTACTCTTTCGCACGAATAATGACGAATTGGCGCCTGCCTTCACAACTGGTCAATTCCGGTCCGGTGGATGGCCGTCGCACGTTGGACCAAAACCCGTCGTACCTGTGCCGCAATGCTCGACGAAACTTCACCGCGATCTCCGGGAACCCGCGCGGCGGCGATCTTTATCCCTCGGGGTGGAGGGTTTTCAATTCGATGCGTACCGTTGCAAAGCCACTCGAGTGCACGCCGGATCCGATGCGGATTTCGCGGAATCTGCCAGCATCCGAAGAGCTCGAATCAATCATCCGCAGGTTCGAGGAGCCGGCAAGGCGCGGCATTCGCCGCCTCGTCTATTCGTCCCCGCGGCTTGCCGACTTGGCTCAGGTTTTTCCGGCCTGTCTACACGCGATCGCCATGCGTCGCGGCAAAGCCACACAACGTCGTAAAGCGCTGCAGCTCATCGAGTCGGGAGCGCAATTGCGCGAGGTCGCACGTGCGCTCGACCTGCCTTTCTGGCTGCGCCGTCTGCCCCCCGAAGCCTTCGTTCATCCGATTCCCAAGCTGCCATCGAGCGAGTTCTTTCAGCGCCGCATTGTCAATCAGCTTCCCCTAAGCGCCTCCGAAAGCGCGCTTTGGCTCTCCTCTGTCGCGTTTGCCGCAGAAGCGTGCAACGAGTACTTTGCGGCCTGGCTCGCCTCGCAGAGCGTTTTTTCCGAACCAGGCGATCCTCGGCGTCTTTTTTCGCTCCTCGCGGCCTACGCGTGGTTCTCAAGCAACGAGGCCACCAAGGCCCACTCGCTAATCGTCGTCCCGTGGCGGCCGGAAATGGCCTTCGATACTGCGGCCTGTGCTGCAAAGAGCTGGCTCAATCGCATGCGGCTCATCATGCAGTTGAAAGAAGGCGCGATCACCGACAGTTGGCTCTCCGAAGGCGAGGCTCGCGGATTTTCTTTCGTTCCTCTTGTCGAGCAATCGGAAATACTCGCAGAGGCGCATGCCATGCAAAACTGTGCCGACCAATATTCGGATCGTATTGCGCGCGACAAGTGCCGGCTCTTTTCGATTCGCCGCAAGGGCACGCGCGTCGCAACTCTGGAGATCGGATCCCATCATCGCGAGTCGGGATTTCTCTCGATCTGCCAGCTCAAAGGGCGGCACAACATGCCCGCCAGTCTCGAGGTCTGGCTTGCCACTCATGCGTGGATGGCGGAGCAGAAAGAGCTGCGCCGTACGCCTCCCCTCGTGCCCCCGGAACGAGCGCTCGACCAAGCAACCTGGGAAACCTTGATGCTTCCCTATAGGCTCAAGAAGCGAGGCGCGCCGTGGATCCCGGAGGTGATGTCGCTCTCGGTCATCTCCGACCTGGACAAGAGCATGGCCGAGGTGGCGCGCCGCGGCGGCGTCTCGTCCTGGCTCTTCACCTGAAGGATTTCCCGGCGAGGGCCAGGGTGCTGGCGATCCTGGTGGGGGGCGACTTCTACTCGCGCTCCCGCAGCGTCATCGCAGAAACGGCAAAGATCCGTCTTCTGTAAAGCAGTCATCACATGAATGTGTGATTTCGCCAAAAGTTGAAGCACTGGCCATAATTGATCTTTGCCAATGCTCTGACAGTGGTATGCTCATATCAACGCTGGGAAGGTGCATTAGAAACTCAATGAGGAGAAGGCCAACATGAAATGGGTGGCACTCTACGCGGCAGTGGTGGCTGGCTCCGTGCTGGCGTTAGCCCCCGCAACTGCGGCTCCGCTCGGCGCGGCCAACCGTGCCCTAGAAGCCCAAACGGGCGATCAAGGACTGGTTGAGCAAGTTCATAAACGGCGATGGCACCGACACCGGCATCATCACCATCGCCGGTACTATTACGGGTACAATCGGCCCTACTATTATCGGCCGTACTATTATCGGCCATATTACTATCGGCCGTATCGCTACTACTATCCGTACTACTCGTATTACGGATACCCGTATTACTATCGCCGTCCGGGCATCTCGATCTACCTCCGCTTCTAAAGCGTGAACGCGAAGGAGCAAAAAAACTGGGGCCAGACCCAAAGGTCTGGCCCCAATTCTTTTCAGAAAGAAGAGATCGTTTAGATCGCTTCCTTGAGTTCCTTGGCGGCGCGGAAGGCGACCTTCTTGGAAGCCTTGATCTTGATCGCTTCGCCGGTCGCCGGGTTGCGGCCCATGCGAGCCGGACGCTTGCGCACGACGAGAACGCCGAGGCCCCCGATGCGGATGCGATCACCTTTCTTCAAGTGCTTGGTCAGCATGTTGACCATGTCTTCCAGAAGGGCGAGCGTCTGCTTCTTCGGAAGGCTGTGCGCTTCCGACAGATCGGCGGCGAGATTGCGCAGCGTTACAGTATTGACCTTTGCGGCCCCAGCTTTTGCCATGAGAATTCCCTCGCGAGGTTGGATTTAGAGGGCCGGACCATAGCGCGATTCCTGCGGAAATCTCGCAAAAAATGCAGGTGCAGGTGCGTTTTACCCCATAAAAATCGGCATTTTTTGGCGATCGTCGCCCGCAAAGCTCGAATTTCCCGCCGAAATCGAGGCTTTCATGACACGCGCCGTCATAATCCGTAGACCACGGCGCCCCCCATGAGGCCCGCCCCTGCTGCCGTGAAAAGCAGTTTTTCGCCCGGCCGGAATGCTCTCTCGGAAGCGGCGAGAGAGAGTGTCAACGGTATGGTCGCCGCAGAGCTGTTGGCATAAAGCACGTAGGACGAAAGCACCTTCTCATCCGCCAATCCGAGACGGCGCTGCACGGCGCCGACGACGCGAGCATTGGCCTGATGCGCGATCCAATGATCGATTTCGCTTAGCCTCAGTCCGGCCTCGGCGAGCGCGCGTTCGGCCGAGTCCGCCATCATGCCGACCGCTTTTGTGAACACAGCCTTGCCATCACGAATTTTAATCTTGGTCTCGGCGATATCGGTTTCGACCGAAAACGGCCGACGGCTGCCGCCAGCAGGAATCTGAATCAGATCGTAGTCTTCCCCCGACGACGCCAAGTGGGCCCCCAGCACGCCCGCCCCCTTGCGATCGCTGGGCGAGAGTAGAACCGCACCCGCAGCATCTCCAAAAAGCGATGCGCTGGCAGGGTCCGTGAAGTCGATACGACGGGAGAGTATGTTGGCGGCGATGACCAGAACCGTCTTGGCGTGCGTGCGCACAAATGAATCCGCCAGTGTGAATGCATAGAGGAATCCCGAGCATGCGCCGACGAGGTCGATGCCTCCGGCATTGGGAAGGCCCAAGCGGTGAACCACGAGCGGCGCCGACGGCGGTAACAAGTGATCCGGCGTCGACGTTGCGAGCAGCACCAAATCAACTTTGCGCAGCGGCACTCCGGAACGCGCGAGTGCCATCTCGCCGGCTTTCATTGCGAGATCTGTCAACGCTTCGCCTTCGGCCGCAAAGCGGCGCTCCCTTATGCCAGTGCGCGTCTCGATCCAACCGGCCTCGAGCCCCATGCGCGTCTCGAGCTCGGCATTTGAGACGCGCCGCGAAGGCACATAATGTCCAAGAGAAAGGAGTGTAGATCCCATCAGGTCATAGGTCTCACATGGTCGGCCGCATCACTCACACACTCATACACGCGCACCAATTCGTCGCGTGTCGCGCAGTAGGGAGGCATCACGTAGATGGTATTGCCGAGCGGGCGCAATAGAATGCCGCGCGACAAGAAGAATGCGTAGAGCTTCGGACCGACATCCGCAAGGTATCCGCCATCCTTTACGGCGATATCGAGTGCGGTGACGGTGCCGCACCGACGCACATCCGAAAATCGCGAATCGGTCCGGAAGCGCTCGATGCTCTCCTCCTGCGCACGAGAGAGCTCCGCCACGCGCCCAAGTACAGGCTCATCGGCCCAAATCTCAAGATTGGCTGCCGCCGCCGCGCAGCAAATGGGGTTCGCCGTATAGCTCGACGAGTGAAAGAATGTCTTGGCGCGATCCATCGAATAGTGCGCGTCGAAGATTGCCGTTGAAGAAAGCGTCGCCGCAAGAGGCAACGCGCCTCCAGTAATGCCTTTCGCGAGACAGAGAATGTCTGGGCTGATACCGGCCTGTTCGCACGCGAACATGGTTCCTGTGCGGCCAAATCCGGTCATCACCTCGTCGGCGATGAGAAGCACGCCATGGCGAACGCAGATCCGCTTCATTTCCACGAGGACGGCCGGTGCATACATCCTCATGCCTCCCGCACCCAGGATCAGAGGTTCGACTACGAACGCGGCCACCGGCGCCCTTCGGCAAGCCGCATCCAGCGCCTCAAGGGTGCGTTCCTCCCGGCCCTCCTCGGGAAACGGGATGTGTTCAACTTCATAGAGAAGGGGCTCGTAGGCTGCGTTGAACACACCCCGCGCGCCCGCCGACATGGTACCGATGGTATCGCCGTGATAGCCCCCAGCCAGTGCCAGAATGTGACTTCGGAGTTCTCCTGTGTTGCGCCAGTATCCGAGCGCCATCTTGATCGCCACCTCGACGGCCGTAGAGCCCGAGTCGGAAAAAAAGACGTGCTCCAGTCCTCCAGGGGCGAATTCTAGAAGCCGCCTCGCAACCTGCTCTGCCGGCTCGTGCGTAAACCCGGCGAAGATCACCTGATCGAGCGCAGAGGCTTGTTCGCGAATGGCCTCCATGATCTTGGGATGGCGGTGTCCATGGGTCACGACCCACCACGACGAGATGGCGTCGAAAAAGCGCCGGCCGCCAAGCCCTTCCAACCATGCGCCGTTACTCCCGACAATCATCTCGGCGTTCGGCAACAGGGCATGCTGCGTGAAGGGATGCCAAATCGGGAAATGGGACTTGGCCATCAGTTAAAGTCCTCGATGCGGAAATGATCCGTGAAAGCCTTCTTCAGAGCTTGGGGCGAGAGCGGATCGAGCCACGGCAAGCGGCCAAGCCGGCGCACCTTGCCCATTTCGCAGATTGTTCGCTCGCTTTCCGCGTTTTCTTCCCCGATGAAGGCAATGCCAAGTATCGGAATATTTCGATTGTTGAGCGCCTCGATAGAAAGGAGACTGTGGTTTATCGTGCCGAGTGTGGTTCTCGCGCACAGGATGACCGGCAGCCCCCAACGTGCCATGAGATCGATCTGCAGTTTTTTGCGCGTCAGCGGCACCATGAGGCCGCCAGCGGGCTCGATAACGAGTGGCTGGCCGGTACTGGGCGGCAGCAAACGCTCGGTATCGATCGATACGCCATCGATCTCGGCAGAAAGATGAGGAGAGGCAGGCGTGGTGAGCCGATAGGCCTCGGGTAAGATGCGATCTGCCGGCAGCCCCGACAGGCGACGCACGATTTCAGCATCTCCACCCTCCGCCAATCCGGCTTGAACAGGCTTCCAGTAGCAGCCGTCGAGCGCAGCAGCGAGGGCCCCGGCGAAAACCGTTTTTCCGACGTCGGTGTCGGTTCCCGCCACCACAAACTTGCGGCTCATGCTGCCAGCCTCTGAAGCTCGTCGGCGAGCGCGCCCACCATATCCTCGACGTCCTTTTCGCTCGGATTCAAGGTGAGCGATATGCGCAAGCGCGCTGTGCCTTCTGGAACCGTCGGCGGACGAACGGCTCGTATGTCGAATCCGCGCGCCATGAGCGCCGCGGCAATTTCAACGGCCAGCGCGTCTGCGCCGACGATGACCGGTTGAACCTGAGAGCCCGATGCCTCGAGACCCGTCTTTTGGCGAAGAAGATGGGCGAATTTCGAAACGCGCCGAAGCAGCTTCTCGCGCCTTTCGGGCTTGGCGGCGCAAATCCGAAGTGCGGCCCGCACGCCAGCTGCCATCAGGGGCGAGGGAGCCGTGGCATATATGAAGGGGCGGCAGCGATTGACGAGAAAATCCCGTATTGGCGCTGTCGAGAGAACGAGCGCCCCCATGACACCCAAAGCCTTGCCGCAAGTATGAAGCGTAACGACGTTTGGCCGGCCCTCGAGATGCGCTCCCAAGCCGCGTCCGCCTGGGCCGAATACGCCAGTTGCATGGGCTTCATCAATAACGAGTGCTCCCTCGTGCCGATCGGCAATCTCCACGAGATCATCGATCGGTGCTCGGTCACCGTCCATGGAATAGAGACTTTCAACGGCAATCCATGGCCGTCCCGATCCTCCAGCTGCCCGCCAGCGCTTGATCTCATCCTCGAAGGATTGCGGATCGTTGTGGCGTGCGGCCGTATGCTGCGCCTTTGAGGCGCGCATGCCGTCGTGCACGCTTGCATGGATCAATTCGTCATGAACGATGAGATCGCCGCGTTGGGACAAGGTCGAGAAGATCGCATAATTGGCGATAAACCCCCCGCCGAAGTAGAGCGCGCTTTCCGCATTGAAGAAGCGGGCTGCTTCGGATTCGAGTGCTTCGTGCTCCGAATCGTTCCCGCGAAGGAGCCGAGATCCGCCGGAGCCGACGGAAACGCCGCGCTCAAGGGCTGCCGCAATGGCCGATCGCAGCTCCTCAGAATTGGCGAGCCCCAAATAATCGTTCGACGAGAAATCGATACCCGCGCGCGCAGAAAGCGATCTCAGTCGCCCGCGCCGTTCCAGGGCCTTCAGCGCCCGTTGGTGGCTGTCCTGCATGCTGAACCCTGCTCGTACTCGCATGCCTCGCCCTTATCGAGCGCCAGGGGTTTAATTCCGAGCCGCGCGAAAAGGGCCGCATCCTTGTCTTGGTCCGGATTCTGCGCAGTAAGCAGCGTGTCGCCGCAGAATATCGAGTTGGCTCCTGCGAAGAAGCAAAGCGCTTGCGTCTCATCGCTCATCTCAGTGCGCCCGGCAGAAAGGCGCACGAACGACTTTGGCATCATGAGGCGCGCGAGGGCAATGGTCCTCACAAACTCGATACCGTCAATACGTTTCACGTTTTCGAGCGGCGTTCCGGGAATGGCAATCAGCATGTTGATCGGAACGCTCTCTGGATGCTCTGAGAGATTGGCAAGCGTGACCAGCATATCGACGCG
>CAZSNH010000015.1:0-15847 GCA_964607855.1 uncultured Hyphomicrobium sp.
CGCGCGTTGCCGAGCTCTTCGAGGCGCGCCGGCCCAAGGATCACGCGATCATCGCCGAGGTGTCGGGCACGGTCGAGTTCGGGAAGGACTACAAGAACAAGCAGCGCATCACGATCAAGCCGGACGACACCAGTGTCGAACCGACCGAATACCTCATTCCGCGGGGCAAGAGCCTTGCGGTTCAGCACGGCGACCATGTGGAGCGTGGCGACTTCATCTACGATGGTCACCCGGCACCGCACGACATACTTGCAATCAAGGGCGTCGAGGAGCTCGCCAACTACCTCATCAACGAGATCCAGGACGTCTACCGCTTGCAGGGCGTTACCATCAACGATAAGCACATTGAGGTTATCGTTCGGCAGATGCTGCAGAAGGTGGAGATCACGGATCCCGGTGATACGGCCTTCCTCAAGGGTGAGCAGGTCGACAAGATTGAGCTCATGGAAGCCAACCAGAAAGCTGAGAAGGCCGGTAAGCGGCCCGCCAGTGCAACGCCTGTTCTGCTCGGCATCACGAAGGCTTCTCTACAGACCCGCTCGTTCATCTCGG
Organism: uncultured Hyphomicrobium sp.; assembly: GCA_964607855.1. GTDB lineage: Bacteria > Pseudomonadota > Alphaproteobacteria > Rhizobiales > Hyphomicrobiaceae > CAZSNH01. Next base: position 553 of record CAZSNH010000015.1, read on the forward strand.
CGGCCTCGTTCCAGGAGACCACGCGCGTCCTCACCGATGCCGCGGTCATCGGAAAAATCGATACGCTTGAGGGACTGAAGGAGAACGTCATCGTTGGCCGTCTCATTCCAGCTGGCACAGGCGGCATGTTGCGCCGGCTGCGCAAGGTTGCGGCAAAGCGCGACGAGCTTATCGAAAAGGAAAAGACGAAGTCAGAAGGCGAAAAGGCGCTTGCCGGACCAGTAGAAGGTGGCGTTGCGGCTCGCCGCCGCCGCCGCGCGGCCGAATAACCTCGTTGGACGCACAACTTAGGACACAAAAAAACGGCCGCTCCTTAAGGGCGGCCGTTTCGACTGGTAATTTGGCCCTTTCCATATTTTGCGCGCCCTGAGGCAAAAAAATTCGTATTTCAAGCTGGTGCAGGTGTTGACCGAACTACCACCCACCTATATACGTGCGCCACTCTCACGGTAGGTGGTAGGCCGCTTTCCGCGCCCTTGGGCGTATTTCGAGCCTAAACGCTGCCGTTCCAAAGCAGAGGACATTTCTGGACCAAGATCACCGGGACGCAAGGGCGATCCGCTGATCCTCTGGTTTTTTCGTGCCAGGCACGGGGACGGCACGTCCCTTGGCTTGGCAGGGTCGGCTTGGCGCACGCCTCGGTGTGGCAGGCCTCGGGAAAATGGACAGGGCGGATGCCGACGATACAACAGCTGATCCGGAAATCCCGGACGCCGAAAATCTATCGCGAGAAGTCGCGTCACATGGAGCACTGCCCGCAGAAGCGCGGCGTGTGTACCCGCGTTTATACGACGACACCGAAGAAGCCGAATTCAGCGCTTCGTAAGGTTGCCAAGGTTCGCCTGACCAACGGATTCGAGGTCATCGGTTACATTCCCGGTGAGGGCCACAATCTGCAGGAGCACTCGGTCGTGCTCATCCGCGGCGGCCGCGTCAAAGACCTTCCCGGCGTCCGCTACCACATCATCCGCGGTGTGCTCGATACCCAGGGTGTCGCCAACCGCAAGCAACGCCGCTCGAAATACGGCGCCAAGCGTCCCAAATAACGGAGTGCGAGAAGGCCATGTCACGTCGCCACAGCGCTCAGAAGCGCGAAGTCAACCCAGATCCGAAGTTCGCCGATCTCGTTCTGTCCAAGTTCATGAACGCCGTCATGGAGCAGGGCAAGAAGTCCGTCGCCGAGCGTATCGTTTACGGCGCCCTCGAGAAGGTCGAAGCCAAGGCGAAGTCCGACCCCATCGCCATGTTCCATCAAGCCCTCGAGAACGTGATGCCCGCTGTGGAGGTCCGCTCGCGGCGCGTTGGCGGCGCAACCTATCAGGTGCCGGTCGAAGTTCGCGCCGAGCGCCGTCAGGCGCTCGCCATTCGCTGGATTATTGCCGCGGCACGCGCCCGCAACGAAAGCACGATGGTCGACAAGCTCTCTGGCGAGCTCATCGATGCAGCGAACAATCGCGGCACGGCCGTCAAGAAGCGCGAAGACACTCACAAGATGGCCGACGCAAATCGCGCCTTCTCTCATTATCGCTGGTAGAAGGATTCTAAGGCTCACATGCCCCGCCAATACGCCATCGAGGACTACCGCAATTTCGGCATCATGGCTCACATCGATGCCGGCAAGACAACGACTACCGAGCGGATCCTCTATTACACCGGCAAGTCGTACAAGATCGGCGAAGTCCATGACGGCGCTGCGACCATGGACTTTATGGAGCAGGAAGCCGAGCGGGGCATCACCATCACGTCCGCTGCAACGACCTGTTTCTGGCCGGGCCGCGACGGCAAGAAGCGCCGCCTCAACATCATTGATACGCCCGGCCACGTGGATTTCACCATCGAAGTGGAGCGCTCCCTCCGCGTTCTCGACGGCGCGGTCTGCGTGCTCGACAGCAATCAGGGCGTCGAGCCCCAGACGGAAACCGTCTGGCGCCAGGGGGACAAGTACGGCGTGCCGCGCATCATCTTTTCCAACAAGATGGATAAGACAGGTGCCGACTTCTTCATGTGCCTAGCCGATATCAAAGACAAGCTTGGTGCGAAAGCCGTACCGCTCCAGATTCCGATTGGGGCCGAGGCCAGCTTCAAGGGCGTCGTTGATCTCATCAAGATGAAGGCCATCACCTGGGACGGCGATGGCAAGGACGCAAAGATGACGGAGGGGCCGATCCCCGCAGAGCTCGCGGACAAGGCCGCCGAATTCCGCGCCAACATGATCGAGGCTGCCGTCGAGATGGATGATACGGCACTCGAAGCCTTCCTCGAGGGCAAGGAGCCGGACGAAGCGACGCTGCGGGCTCTCATCCGCAAGGCAACTGTCACTCGCGCATTCTATCCGATGCTCTGCGGCTCGGCCTTCAAGAACAAGGGCGTCCAGCCACTCCTCGACGCTGTTGTCGATTTCCTTCCCTCGCCGCTTGATCGCGAGGCCTACAAGGGCATCGATCCGAAGACGGGCGGCGAATCGATCCGCAAGCCCTCTGACAGCGAGCCCCTTGCCATGATCGCCTTCAAGATCATGAGCTTCGAGCACGTCGGCTCGATCACCTTCTGCCGGATCTACTCTGGCAAGCTCGAACAGGGTATGGCGCTCGCCAATACCTCGCGCGACAAGAAGGAGCGCGCTGGGCGCATGTACCTCATGCACGCTGCCGACCGCGAAGAAATCAAAGAGGCGTTTGCCGGCGACATCGTCGCTCTCCAGGGCCTCAAGGACACGCGCACGGGCGAAACGCTCTGCGATCCCAATAAGCCGGTCATTCTCGAGAAAATGGAGTTCCCGAACCCCGTCATCGAGATGAAGATCGAGCCCAAGACCAAAGCCGACCAGGAAAAGATGGCGATCGCGCTCTCGACGCTCGCCCTCGAGGATCCCTCCTTCCGCGTCTCGGTCGATCAGGAAAGCGGCGAGACGATCCTCAAGGGCATGGGCGAGCTCCATCTCGACATCAAAGTCGACATCCTGAAACGGACCTATGGCGTCGATGCCAACGTCGGCGCCCCGCAGGTCGCCTACCGCGAAACGTTGGCTCGCAAGACCGAGGTCGACTACACGCACAAGAAGCAGACTGGCGGCACCGGTCAGTTTGCTCGCGTCAAACTTCGCCTTGAGCCCAACGAGACCGGCAAAGGCAATGAGTTCGCAACCGAGATCGTCGGTGGTACCGTTCCAAAGGAGTACATCCCTGGTGTTGAGAAGGGCGTCGAGTCCATCTGGGACAGCGGCGTTCTCATCGGCTTCCCGATGGTCGATATGAAGGTGACGCTGTTCGACGGCGCATACCACGAAGTCGACTCTTCAGCGATTGCCTTCGAAATTGCCACTCGCGCCGCCATGAAGGAAGGCTGCGAGAAGGGCGGTGTAAAGTTGCTCGAGCCCATCATGGACGTCGAGGTGGTGACGCCCGGCGACTTCGTAGGCTCGGTGATTGGTGACATCAATTCCAGGCGCGGACAGATCCGCAGCCAGGAAATGCGCGGCAACGCCACCGTCATCCGCGCATACGTACCGCTCGCAAATATGTTCGGCTACGTGAGCCAACTGCGCTCGATGTCGACGGGACGCGCGTCCTACACTATGCAGTTCGCGCACTATCACGAGGTTCCGCGTAACGTCGCGGAAGAGGTCAAGGCGAAGTACGCCTGAGGTTGAAGTAAGGAATTGTTGGGCCGCAAGCCTGACGTAAGACGTAAGAAAGACGAGGAGAGCCGCGATGGCCAAGGCAAAATTCGAGCGCACCAAGCCGCACTGCAACGTAGGCACGATTGGTCACGTTGACCACGGCAAGACGACGCTGACGGCGGCGTTGACCAAGGTTTCGGCCGACCGCGGCTGGACCCAGTCTGCGATCTCATATGATCAGGTCGCCAAGGCGTCTGAAAGCCAGGGCCGGCGCGACCCGACAAAAATTCTAACCATCGCTACCTCGCACGTTGAGTACGCGACGCCGAACCGCCACTACGCGCACGTCGACTGCCCCGGCCACGCGGACTACGTCAAGAACATGATCACGGGTGCTGCTCAGATGGACGGCGCGATCCTCGTCGTCTCAGCCGTCGACGGCCCGATGCCACAGACGCGTGAGCACATCCTTCTCGCCCGCCAGGTCGGCGTGCCGCGCATCGTGGTATTCCTCAATAAGTGCGATGTCGTCGAAGACCCCGAGCTCCTCGACCTCGTCGAAATGGAAGTCCGCGAGCTTCTGACGAAGTACCAGTTCCCGGGCGACGACACGCCGATCATCCGCGGCGCCGCCATCAAGGCCTTGAATGGCGAAAAGGGCCCGCTCGCCGACGAGGCGATCATCAAGCTTTATGAAGCGCTCGACACCTATATTCCGCTTCCCGAGCGCCCGAAGGATCAGCCTTTCCTGATGCCGATCGAAGACGTGTTCTCGATCTCGGGCCGCGGCACCGTTGTGACCGGCCGTATTGAGCGCGGCACCATCAAGGTCGGCGAAGAAGTCGAGATCGTCGGCCTTCGCGACACGCAGAAGTCGGTCGTGACCGGAGTCGAAATGTTCCGGAAGCTCCTTGACTCGGGCGAGGCTGGCGACAACGTCGGCTGCCTCCTGCGCGGTATCGACAAGGATGCCGTCGAGCGCGGCCAGGTTCTCTGCAAACCGGGCACAGTGAAGCCGCACAAGAAGTTCAAGGCCGAGGCCTACATTCTCTCGAAGGAAGAGGGAGGCCGCCACACGCCGTTCTTCACGAACTACCGTCCGCAGTTCTATTTCCGCACCACTGACGTCACGGGCATCGTGACACTCGCAGCCGGGACGGAAATGGTGATGCCGGGCGACAACGTTGCCATCGACGTCGAGCTTGTCTCGCCCATCGCCATGGAAGAGAAGGTGCGCTTCGCGATCCGCGAAGGCGGCCGCACCGTCGGCGCCGGCGTCGTCACGAAAATCATCGAGTAGCATTGAGGGTCAATGAAGGCGCTTCCTCCGGGGAGCGCCTCTCGCATTTGGGTAGGCTTTGAGGCACATGAACGGCCAGAACATCCGCATCCGGTTGAAAGCGTTCGATCATCGAATTCTCGATGCGTCGACGCGGGAGATCGTGAATACCGCGAAACGAACCGGCGCGGAGGTGAGGGGCCCCATTCCTCTCCCGACCCGCATCGAACGCTTCACGGTGAACCGGTCGCCGCACATCGACAAGAAGAGCCGCGAGCAGTTCGAGATCAGGACGCACAAGCGCCTTCTCGACATCGTGGATCCGACACCGCAGACCGTCGACGCCCTGATGAAGCTCGACCTCGCTGCGGGCGTCGATGTGGAGATCAAGCTTTAAGTTTTCGCGGGTCTTCAGGCGGTTTTCCGCTTCGACCCCAACAGAAGGAAGGAATGCTAGAACATGCGTTCCGGAGTTATAGCGCAGAAGGTGGGCATGACCCGCATCTTCACGGAAGCCGGTGAGCACGTGCCGGTCACCGTGTTGAAGCTCGAGAAGCTGCAGGTTCTCGCCCATCGCACGAACGAGAAGAACGGCTACACCGCACTTCAGGTCGGCGCCGGTACCCGCAAGGCTTCCCGCCTTTCGAAGTCGGAGCGCGGCGAATTCGCGGTGGCGAAGGTCGAACCCAAGCGCAAGCTCGCCGAGTTTCGCGTGTCGGCGGAGAACATGATCGAAGTCGGCGCCGAAATCACTGCCGACCATTTCGTTCCCGGCCAGTTCGTGGATGTGACGGGCACCAGCAAGGGTAAGGGCTTCCAGGGCGCCATGAAGCGCTGGAACTTCGGTGGCCTGCGTGCAACCCACGGCGTCTCGATCACGCACCGTGCACACGGCTCCACCGGTCAGCGCCAGGATCCCGGCAAGGTGTTCAAGGGCAAGAAAATGGCCGGTCACCTCGGTGACGAGCGCGTTACGACCCAGAACCTTGTGGTTGCCAAGATCGACACCGCCCGCGGTCTCATCATGATCCGTGGGGCAATTCCCGGCTCCACGGGCGCCTGGGTCATCGTGCGCGATGCCGTCAAGAAAGCCGCCCACAAAGACGCCCCCAGGCCAGGCGCATTCAAGGCCGCCAATAAGGAGCAAGCGTGATGAAAGCCAATGTCACCACGCTCGAAGCGAAAACCGCCGGTACGGTCGAGCTCTCAGATTCGATTTTTGGCCTCGAGCCGCGCTCGGATCTCATTCATCGCATGGTGCGCTATCAGCTCCTCAAGCGGATGGCGGGTACCCATCATGCTCAGGACCGCTCGGAAGTGAACGTTACGGGCAAGAAGATGTACAAGCAGAAGGGCACCGGCAGCGCCCGTCACGGCGACAAGTCGGTTCCTCAGTGGCGCGGCGGCGGCAAGGCATTCGGCCCCAAGCCGAGGAGCCATGCCATCGAGCTGCCGAAGAAAGTGCGTGCGCTTGCTCTTCGCCATGCTCTCTCGGCGAAGGCGAAGGCCGGCGAAATCGTCGTGCTCGACAAGGCGTCCTCGAAGGACGGCAAGACCGGCGCTCTGCGCGATCAGTTCGCCAAGCTTGAGCTGTCGAATGCTCTCATAATCGACGGCGCCGAGCTTGAGGCAGCATTCGCCCGCGCAGCCCGCAACATCCCGAACATCGACGTGCTCCCGGTGCAGGGCATCAACGTTTACGACATCCTGCGCCGCAAGAAGCTGGTGTTGACCAAGGCGGCCGTCGAGGCGCTGGAGGCGCGATTCAAATGAAGCTCAAGGCGTACGACGTCATCCTGTCGCCCGTGATCACCGAAAAGGCGACGCTCGTCTCCGAGGCCAATCAGGTCGTGTTCAAGGTTTCCCCCAGGGCGACCAAGACCGACATCAAGGCCGCGGTCGAGAGTCTGTTCAACGTCAAGGTCAAGGCGGTGAATACGCTGGTCCGCAAGGGCAAGAAGAAAGTCTTCAAAGGCATTCGTGCCACGTTGAGCGACACCAAGAAGGCCGTGGTCACCCTCGAGGAAGGCCACTCCATCGACGTGACGACCGGTCTCTAAGAGGAAGCGGAAACCATGGCATTAAAGACATTCCGTCCAACCTCCCCGGGCCTGCGCCATTTGGTGCGGGTTGACCGCAGCCATCTCCACAAAGGCGCGCCGGTCAAGGTTCTCGTGGAAGGCAAGAACAAGACGGGTGGACGCAACTCGCATGGACGCATCACGATGCGTCACATCGGCGGCGGGCATAAGCAGGCCTACCGCAAGATCGACTTCCGGCGCCGCCGCTTTGATATGCCGGCCATCGTCGAACGCCTTGAGTACGATCCCAACCGCACGGCATTTATTGCCCTCATCAAGTATCAGGACGGCCAGCAGTCCTACATTCTTGCGCCTCAGCGGCTTGCCGTCGGTGACACGGTCGTGTCGGGCGACAAGGTTGACGTGAAACCCGGCAACGCCATGCCGCTCACCGGCATGCCCATCGGTACCATCGTCCACAACGTCGAAGTGAAGCCCGGCGCTGGCGGCAAGATGGCCCGTTCAGCAGGCGCCTTCGTTCAACTCGTCGGCCGTGACAGCGGCTGGGCCGTGCTCAAGATGAACTCGGGCGAAACGCGCCGTGTTCGCGCCGACTGCATGGCCTCCATTGGCGCCGTGTCGAACCCCGACCACATCAACGAGATCGTGGGCAAGGCCGGCCGCACGCGATGGAAGGGCACGCGTTCGACGGTCCGCTCGATTGCCATGAACCCGATCGATCACCCCAACGGCGGTCGCACGAAGGGCGGCAAGCACTGGGCCACTCCGTGGGGCAAGCCCACGAAGGGCTTCAAGACCCGCAAGAACAAGGCCACGGATAAGAACATTATCCGCAGCCGTCACGTGAAGAAGTAGGCCGAACTCGAGGAGAAGAGAGTGGCACGCTCAGTTTGGAAAGGCCCGTTTGTCGATGGCTACCTTCTTAAGAAGGCGGAGAAGGTGCGCGGTTCGGGCCGCAATGAGGTCATCAAGATCTGGAGTCGCCGGTCGACGATATTGCCTCAGTTCGTGGGGCTGACATTCGGCGTCTACAACGGCCACAAGCATATTCCGGTCAGTGTCACCGAGGACATGGTCGGGCACAAGTTCGGCGAGTTCTCGCCGACGCGCGTGTTCCACGGTCATGGCGGCGACAAGAAAGCGGTGAAAGCATAATGGGCAAGCCATCCCGAGAGCGCAGCCTCGCGCAGAACGAGGCCAAAGCCAAGGCCAAAGGCCTTCGCGTGTCGCCGCAGAAGCTCAACCTCGTTGCCGGTCTCATTCGCGGCAAGCCGGTCGACAAGGCCCTCGCGGATCTCGAGTTTTCGAGGAAGCGAATTGCCCAGGACGTGCGCAAGTGTGTCATGAGCGCCGTCGCGAATGCCGAGAACAATCACGGCCTCGATGTTAACGCACTGGTCGTTGCCGAAGCCTGGGTGGGCAAGAACCTCGTCATGAAGCGCTTCCATGCTCGCGGCCGCGGCCGCTCGGCGGGAGTGTTCAAGCCGTTCTCGGAAATCACTGTCATCGTTCGCCAGCAGGACGAAGAGAAGAAAGAGAAGGCGAAGACCAAAAAGCCCGCCAAGGCCGCTGCCGCCGGCAAGGGTGCCAAGGCTCAGAAGGAGACCGCTTAATGGGTCACAAGGTCAATCCCGTCGGCCTTCGCGTCGGCATCAACCGCACCTGGGACAGCCGCTGGTTCGCGGCTCGCGGCGAATATCCGAAGCTGCTTGCGGAAGATTTCGAGATCCGCGATCACATCATGCAGCATCAGCGCACGGCCGGCATATCGAAGGTCGTCATCGAGCGCCCGCACAAGAAGTGCCGGGTGACCGTTCACACGGCCCGCCCCGGCGTTCTCATCGGCAAGAAGGGCGCCGACATCGAGAAGCTGCGCTCGGAGCTTGCCCGGCTCACGCAGTCGGAAGTGCATCTCAATATCCTCGAAGTGCGCAAGCCCGATATCGATGCAACGCTCGTTGCCGAAAACATTGCCCAGCAGCTTGAGCGCCGCGTAGCGTTTCGCCGGGCCATGAAGCGCGCCGTGCAGTCGGCACTGCGTAGCGGCGCTGTCGGCATCCGGATCAACGTTTCGGGCCGCCTCGGTGGCGCTGAAATCGCCCGCGTCGAGTGGTACCGCGAAGGCCGCGTGCCGCTTCACACTCTGCGTGCCGACATCGACTTCGGTTATGGCCTCGCCAAGACCGCATACGGCATCATCGGCATCAAGGTGTGGATCTACAAGGGCGAGATCATGGAACACGATCCCATGGCTTCGGAGAAGCGGTCTCTCGAGAGCCAGGACAGCGGTTCGCCCCGTCCGCGCCGTGACGATGATCGCCCCAGCAGCGATCGGCGCGAGCGTCGAGGCGGTCGTGGGGGACGTGGCCGCGGGACGGCGGAAACGCCCACCGATACACCTGAGCAGGTTTAAGGAACTCTGAGGCAGAACGACCATGCTGCAACCAATACGCACAAAGTTCCGCAAGGCCTTCAAGGGGCGCATTCACGGCGCGTCCAAGGGTGGAACGACCTTGAATTTCGGCGAGGTGGGTTTGAAGGCCGTCGAACCCGAGCGTTTGACGGCACGCCAGATCGAAGCGGCTCGGCGCGCGATCGCACGCCACACCAAGCGCCAGGGCCGCGTCTGGCTCCGCGTTTTTCCCGATGTGCCGGTGACGAAGAAGCCCGCCGAAGTCCGCATGGGCTCGGGCAAAGGCGGCATCGAGCTCTGGGTTGCTCGCGTGAAGCCGGGCCGGATCATATTCGAGATCGGCGGCGTCAACCCGCAGGTGGCGAAGGAAGCACTGCTCTTGGGCGCTGCAAAGCTCCCGATCAAGACACGGATCGTGACGCGTATTGTCTGATTAAAGAAAGCGCGCGGGACGAAACGAAAGGACGAAGTGAGGACGTAAGATGAAGGCTGCGGATTTGAGAGGGAAGTCGCTCGACGAACTCGACGACGAGCTCGCCAAGCTCAAGAAGGAGCAGTTCAATCTGCGCTTTCAGCGTGCTTCGGGGCAGCTCGAGAATACCTCGCGCGTGCGCCAGGTTCGCCGCACGATCGCACGGATCATGACCATCGCCCGCCAGAAGCGGGCCGGATCGCCCAAGAAGGGCGCCTGAGGAGAGAAGAAGATATGCCCAAGCGCGTGCTGCAAGGCGTGGTTGTTTCGGACAAGAACGACAAGACAGTCGTGGTCCAGGTGGAGCGCCGCTACACCCACCCGCTTTTGAAGAAAACCGTGCGCCGTACCAAGAAGTACCACGCGCACGACGAAACGAACAAATTCAAGATCGGCGATCAAGTGTCGATCGAGGAGAGCGCACCTATTTCGAAAAAGAAGAGATGGGTGGTCTTGGAAGCAGGAAGATAGCCGAACCCGGGCCAAACGGAACGGTCTGAGGTTTGCCAGGAACAAAAGGCCGTAAAGTGAGCGGCCGGCAAGAAGAGAGGCAAGAAGTGCGATGATCCAGATGGAGACAAATCTCGACGTCGCTGACAATTCGGGAGCGCGCCGCGTCCAGTGCATCAAGGTGCTCGGCGGGTCGAAACGCAAGTACGCGACGATCGGCGACACCATCGTGGTGTCGGTGAAAGACGCAATTCCGAAGGGTCGCGTGAAGAAGGGACAGGTCATGAAGGCCGTGATTGTGCGCATCAAGAAGGGCATTCGCCGCCCGGACGGGTCGCTGATCCGCTTCGACACCAATGCGGCGGTTCTCATCAACGCGCAGGGCGAGCCTGTGGGAACCCGCATCTTCGGCCCCGTCACTCGTGAACTGAGAGCAAAGAACCACATGAAGATCGTCAGCCTCGCGCCGGAGGTGCTCTAATGGCCTCTCTCAAAATCAAGAAGGGCGATCATGTCATCGTTCTGACGGGGCGCGATAAGGGTAAGCACGGCGAAGTCGTGGAGGTGCGCCCGAAGGAGAACAAAGCGCTCGTGCGTGGCGTCAATGTCGTGCGCCGGCATCAGCGTCAGACGGCAACGCAGGAGGGCGGTATCATCTCGAAGGAGGCAGCCATCCACATTTCCAACCTCGCGCTCGAGGATCCCAAGGACGGCAAGCCGACCCGCGTCGGTTTCAAGATCCTTGCCGACGGCAAGAAAGTTCGCTTCGCCAAGCGCTCAGGCGAAGTCATTCCGGAGAAGGGCTCGTAAGCCATGGCCGAAAAAGAGAAACCGCAAGGCGCGCCCAAGGGTGGCGCCGAAAAGGCGAAGGCTCCGCCGGCCGCCAAGGGCGGCAAGGACACCAAGGCAAAGGCTGCTGCAGCCAGCGGTCCGCGCGAAATTAAGCCGCGTCCGAAGGACTACAAGCCGCGCATGAAGACGCATTACGAAAAGGTGGTGCGCGAGGCGATGCAGAAAAAGTTCGCCTACAAGAACGCGATGGAGATCCCCAAGATTGAGAAAATCGTGCTCAACATGGGTATTGGCGAAGCAACGGCCGACCGCAAGAAGGTCGATAATGCAGCCGGCGATCTCGCTCTCATCGCAGGCCAGAAGCCGCTGATGACCAAATCGACAAAGTCGATCGCGACCTTCAAGGTTCGCGAAGGCATGACGCTCGGCGCCAAGGTGACCCTTCGCGGCGACCGCATGTACGAGTTCTTGGACCGCTTCGTCACGATCGCGCTACCGCGGGTGAAGGACTTTCGTGGCCTCAATCCGAAGAGTTTCGACGGCAGGGGCAACTACGCGTGCGGTCTCAAAGAGCACATTGTTTTTCCCGAGATCGACTACGACAAGGTCGATCAGGTTTGGGGCATGGACGTGATCGTGGTTACAACCGCGAAGACAGACGACGAGGCGCGCGAACTTCTGCGTGGCTTCAACTTCCCGTTCCGCAGCTAGAGGACCTCGGGGATCGGCCCCGAAAGGCCTTTGGAGGATATAGATGGCAAAGACCAGTTCGATCGAAAAAAACAATCGGCGACGCAAGCTCGCCGCTCAATACGCAGCCAAGCGCAAGAGGCTCAAAGAAATAGCGAACGATCTGAAGCGCCCTGCCGAAGAGCGGTTTGCTGCACGCCTGACACTCGCCGAGTTGCCGCGCAATTCGTCGCCAACTCGCGTTCGCAACCGCTGCGAGCTCACCGGCCGTCCACGCGGTGTGTACCGGAAAGTCAAAATGTGCCGAAACCAGCTTCGGGAACTTGCCAGTCAAGGCCGCATCCCGGGCATGGTGAAGTCGAGCTGGTAAGGAGGCACGCCACATGGCAATGAACGATCCTATCGGCGATATGCTGACACGCATCCGCAATGCCCAGCTGCGCCGCCGTCCGAAAGTAACGACGCCTGCTTCCAACATGCGCGCACGAGTCCTCGACGTTCTCACCGAGGAAGGCTTCATCCGCGGCTACACCCGCATCGAGATGAAGGGCGGCGTTCCCGAGTTCGAGATCGAGCTCAAGTACTCGAACGGACAGCCGGCGATCCGCGACATCACACGCGTCTCGAAGCCGGGCCGGCGCGTCTATTCGCCGGTCAAAGACATTCCAACAGTTGCCAATGGTCTCGGAGTAGCGATCCTTTCCACGCCCAAGGGCGTGATGTCGGATTCGCGGGCGCGCGAAGAGAACGTCGGCGGCGAGATCATTTGTAACATATTCTAACGGAAGGTCCGGCCGAGGCCGGAGACAGAAGGTCATCACCCCATGTCGCGAATTGGAAAAAAGCCGGTCCCGGTCCCGTCCGCAGTGACGGCGACGGTTGCCGGGCAGACAGTCAAGGTGAAGGGGCCCAAGGGCGAGCTTTCCTTCACCATGCCGGAAGAGGTCAAAGTCGAGAAGACCGCGGCCGGCATTGAGATCACTCCGCGTGAGGAGACGAAGAAAGCGCGCTCGATGTGGGGCATGTCCCGAACCATGGTGCAAAACCTGATCAAGGGCGTGACCGAGGGCTACTCGCATACGCTCGAAATTCAAGGTGTCGGCTTCAAGGCGTCGATGCAAGGCAAGGACAAACTTACCTTGAATGTCGGCTACAGCCACGACGTCGTGCACAAGATTCCCCCTGGCGTCGAGGTCAAGGTTGGGGGAGCCAAGCAGGAAATCGTCACTGTTTCCGGAATCGACCGCCAGCTGGTCGGGCAGATTGCTGCAGAAATCCGCGCATCTCGCAAGCCTGAGCCATACCAGGGCAAGGGCGTGCGATATCAGGGCGAATACGTTTTCCGCAAGGAAGGCAAGAAGAAGTAAGGAACGGGCCATGGCCAAACCCAATGAGAAGTTCGATCGCCGCAAGGCCCGCGTGCGCCGCACGTTGAAGGCTCGTTCGTCGGGCCGTCCGCGTTTGTCGGTGCATCGCTCGTCGAAGCACATCTATGCGCAAATCATCGACGATGCAGAAGGCAAGACGATTGCGTCTGCCTCGTCGCTCGAGAAGGATATGCGCACCAGCATGAAGACCGGAGCCGATACCAAGGCGGCCGCTGCCGTCGGCAAGCTCGTTGCCGAGCGCGCGATCAAGGCCGGCATCAAGGAAGTCGTGTTCGATCGCGGCGGATATCTCTACCACGGGCGCGTGAAGGCGCTCGCCGATGCGGCCCGTGAGGGCGGTCTGTCGTTCTAAGAAAGGATTTTCACCGTGGCACGTTCACCCCAGAAAGAGCGCGGCGGCCGGGACAGGGATCGCAATCGCGAAGAGCGTGAGAGCGAGTTTTCGGACAAGCTCGTTCACATCAACCGCGTAGCGAAGGTGGTCAAGGGCGGCAAGCGCTTCGGCTTCGCGGCGCTCGTCGTCGTCGGCGACTTGAAGGGCCGCGTCGGCTTTGGCCACGGCAAGGCACGCGAGGTCCCGGAGGCGATCCGCAAGGCCACGGAAGCCGCTCGCCGCGCGCTCGTCCGGGTTCCGCTTCGCGACGCACGTACGCTTCATCATGACAGTGAAGGGCGTCACGGGTCCGGAAAGGTCGTGCTCCGTTCGGCGCCTCCCGGCACCGGTATTATCGCGGGCGGCGCAATGCGTGCCGTGTTCGAGATGCTTGGCGTTCAGGATGTGGTTGCAAAGTCGCTCGGCTCCACCAATCCTTACAACGTGGTTCGTGCCACATTTGATGCTTTGAAGCGTCAGGAAAATCCGCGTTCGGTTGCAGCCCGGCGCAGCAAGAAAGTATCCGAGATCGTCTCGCGCCGCCGCGATGAGGCGGGCGCCGGTACCGAGGCCGGGGCCGAAGCATAAGATCTCAAAGGCACGAGAAATTCGAGGAACCGAGACATGGCAGCCAAAAAGACCATCACCGTCGAGCAGATCGCCAGCACCAACCGGCGCCCGGAGGTCCAGGCCAAGACGCTCATCGGTCTTGGCCTCAACAAGCTGCACCGCCAGCGAACCCTCGAGGACACGCCGGCAATCCGCGGCATGATCAACCGTATTCCCCATCTTGTGCGCATCGTCGACGAGAAGAAGTAAACGAAAGAGATTTAGGAGCGCCAGCCCATGCGGCTCAACGACATCAAAGACAATCCAGGCTCCCGCAAATTCCGCGTTCGAATCGGCCGCGGCATCGGCTCCGGTATGGGCAAGATGGGTGGCCGCGGCGGCAAGGGCCAGACGGCCCGCTCCGGCGTTTCCATCGGCGGGTTCGAAGGCGGCCAGATGCCCCTCCACCGCCGGCTACCGAAACGCGGCTTCAACAAGTGGCGCCCCAAGAGCTATAACGAGATCAATCTCGACGGTCTTCAAAAGGCGATCGACGAGGGCAAGATCAAGGCCGGAGACAAGATCGACAATGCGGGCCTCGTGGCAGCCGGAGTTCTGCGCCGGCCAAAGGATGGGCTCAGGATCCTTGGTGGGGGCCAACTCACGGCAAAGCTGCAATTGGTGGCAAATCATGCTTCGGCTTCGGCCAGAGCCGCGATCGAGAAAGCCGGCGGGTCCGTTTCTATCATCGAGAAAAAAATTCTCGCTGCCGACGAGGCCAAGCGCAAGAAATCGGCTGCAAAGAAGGCAGGCACGGGCAAGAAGCCGGCAGGTGAAAAGAGCGAGGAATAAGGGACAGTTCGATGCCGGCTTGGGTCCGGGCTTGAGGTTTTCGAGCCCAGACAGGCGGGGTGAGTTGCTGGTTATCTTCCCCCAACCTATCTAAGCGGCAGCGAAGCGAACCGAGGGTCCGCCCAAAGTGAGGGGACGAGGACCAGGAGACGGAAGAAATGGTATCCGCTGCCGAGCAGCTTGCCGCAAACATCAACCTCAGCGCCTTCAGCAAGGCCGAGGATCTGAAAAAGCGCATCTGGTTCACGCTGGGTGCGCTTCTCGTTTATCGTCTTGGCACGTTCATTCCGATTCCGGGCGTCAACGCGGCTGCCTTCGCAGAGGCATTCCAGGCTCAGTCATCGGGCATTCTCGGCATGTTCAACTTGTTCGCGGG